>JBHHUV010000380.1:0-2756 GCA_046754005.1 Phycisphaerae bacterium
CCGTGAACCACCGACTGAAGTCGGTGGCAAACGCCGGTCGGCTGAAGCCGACCCTCTCTTGGAGCGGCCATCCCGTACAGGAGCAAGCAGAGTGCGCGGGGGTATAGTCGGGAATCTCGGTTCAGCACGGCCAAGCTGACGCTTGACCGTGCCACCCGATTGTGCCACCCGTCGAGGGTTTGGGTGATGCGTGGGTGTGATCGTGTCAGGCCTCGACGGGCTTCTTGAGGCGGTGGAGCAGACTCCGAAGATCTCGTTCCTGGGTTTTGAGTTCGTCGCGGTAGCGGCTGGTCTGGGTGCGGCGGACCTCCGAGGGGAGTTCCCGCAGTTCATGCTCCAGGAGATTTACGAGGAGCGACCGATCCTGCTGGCTCAGATCAATTGTCATAGAGCACCTCCATGATGATTATAGCCCGGTCGGCGGCGGAAAGAAGTGTTTTGTAGAAGAGGCGTCACAGCCCCATCGCGATCGGGTGCATGACTGTTCAGGCGGGGCAATGGGATCCCGCCCTCGCCGGGATCGAATCATGAAAGCCCGGCTGAAGCCGGCTGATGGTGTTCTGCTGTGCCTTGAACCACCGACTGAAGTCGATGGCAAACAAAAAACTACCGACTAAAGCCGGCAGGAGAATCCGCGGATTCTGTTGTGGCCCCATCGCGATCCGCCCACACTGGGTCCCCTTTGGCTCCCGGTTGGGACTGCGTTATGATATTCGCATGATTGGAGACCAGTTTGATGCCTCGCGAGGCGATGCCGATCAAACGTAAGGAAAGGGAGCCTGTAACATTGGACTATGCCAACAATCGCTCCAAGTTGTGGGAGATGGAACGCATCCGTCGGAGAAGTATCGTGATCCATTTCCTCATTGGTGTGTCTTTGCTGTTGTTGTTCTTCCTGGTGCTCTTTTATCTACAATAACAATCTAACTTAATCCACAATCCCGATCCGTCATGACCTACCATGTCGCAGAAGAAGAATCGCTGAATCGCGGCGGACTCGACGCGCTTCAACGAACAAAACTCGCCGCGATGCTTGAGGCGATCCTGCCGGACAATGCATTTTACCAACAGAAATTCGCGAGTATTTCGTTCAATGCAAGCCGTGATCCGCTGTCGGCATTGCCCTTTACTACGCGGGGCGAAATCCAGGCCGACCAAGCCGCGCACCCGCCCTACGGCTCGAACCTTACGTTCACAATCGACGACTACTGCCGGCTGTATCAGACCTCGGGTACGAGCGGCACGCCCATCCGCTGGCTGGATGGGCCCCGGGACTGGGATTGGTGGAAGCGTTGCTGGGGGATCATCTACCGGGCGGCGGGGGTGCGGCGGGGTGATCGGTTTCTCTTTCCGTTTTCGTTCGGACCGTTCATCGGCTTCTGGGTGGGCTTCGAGAGTGCGGTGGCGTTGGGGAATCTGTGTCTGCCCGGCGGGGGGATGACGACGCGGGCGCGTTTGCGGTTTGGATTGGAAAATGATGTCACCTTCATCGGCTGCACGCCGACCTATGCCCTGCGGATGGTGGAGGTCGCCACCGAGGAGGGGATCGATCTCGCGGCGTCGAAGGTGCGCGGGTTTATCGTTGGTGGCGAACCGGGCGGCAGCATCCCCGCGACACGGTCGCGCATCGAGACGGCCTGGGGTGCGCGGCTCTTCGATCATTCGGGTATGACGGAGATCGGGCCGTACGGGTTCGAGTGTTTCGAGGCGCCGGGGGGCGTACACATCATGGAGAGCGAGTTCATCGCCGAGGTCATCGATCCGAAGACGACCGAGCCGGTGGGCGAGGGGGAGGCGGGCGAGTTGGTGTTGACGAACCTGGGCCGCTGGGGCAGTCCGCTGATCCGGTATCGCACGGGGGACCATGTTCGTGTGACGCGGGAACGCTGCGCGTGCGGTCGCTGGTTTGCGCGGATGGAGGGGGGCGTATTGGGGCGAATCGATGACATGTTCATCATTCGCGGTAACAATGTGTATCCGGGCGCGATTGAGGCTATACTTCGCCGGTTCGCGGATTTGGTTGAATACCGAGTGGAGGTGATCGAGGGAAGCGCCCTGGCCGAATTGCGGATCGAGATCGAGCCGGCGTCGGAGGCGGATGGGTTGCGTCTTGCGGAGGGCGTTTCCACGGCGATTCGAGATCAGCTCAATTTCAAGCCGGATGTGCGTGTGTTGGAGCCGGGCGCGCTGCCGCGATTCGAGTTGAAGGCGCGGCGTCTGGTGCGCCGTCGCGTCGAAGCGGAAGACACGCCATCAGATTAGAGGATCGAGTTAGACATGAAACCATTGGCAAGAATCACGATTGTTCAAGTTTTGTTGCTCTGCATGGTCTCAGGATCGGCGTCGGCGGGTGACTGGCCCTGTTGGCGTGGACCGGCTCAGACGGGCATGGCCTATGAAAACGCGGTGGTCACGGACTGGTCGCGAGATGGGACCAACGTGTTGTGGTCGGCGCCGATTCAGGGGCGGTCGACGCCGGTGCTGCTGGATGGACGGCTGTTCTTTATCGCACCATCCGGAAAGGATGACTGCCTTCAGGAACGCGTCGTCTGTCTGGAGGCCGACACCGGGAAGCTGCTGTGGGAGCATCGCTTCAATGTCTATCTGACGACCATCGTTGAAAACCGAATCGGCTGGTCGGCCGTGGTCTGCGATCCGGAAACGAAATACGTCTATGCCCATGGGACGGGGGGTATGTTTTATTGTTTCGATCGCGACGGGAACGTCGTCTGGCGGCGATCTCTGACGGAAATGTA
>JBHHUV010000381.1:0-2755 GCA_046754005.1 Phycisphaerae bacterium
ATCGCGGAGTGGATCGGCCATGCCGCGAAGGCCAACGCTCAGCTCGTGATCTTCCCCGAGCTCGCCCTCACCGGCTATCCGCCCAAGGATCTAGTTCTCAAGTCCGGCTTCGTCGAGAACAATCTGTCCGCGCTCGATCGTCTCGCCGAGGCCGTCTCGTCCGGCCCACCCGCGCTCGTCGGGTTCGTCGACCAAAACGAAGCCTCCGTCGGCAGGCGTCTCCGGAACGCCGTCGCCCTCCTCCAACACGGCCGCGTCGCCGGTCGCTTCCACAAATCTCTGCTTCCGACCCACGACGTCTTCGACGAACACCGCTACTTCGAGACCGCCGACAGGGCAGCCGTCACCACCATCCCCATCGGCGGCCCATCCATCCCCGTCGGCATCAGCATCTGCGAAGACCTCTGGATCGACGACGGCCAGACGCGCAGGCTCTATCATCGCAATCCCATGGAGGAACTCGCGGCCGACGGTGCCCGACTCATCGTCAACGCCTCCGCATCGCCCTACTCCATCGAAAAACAGACCTGCCGCGAGCGGCTCATGAGCAGCCATGCCGCGAAACATGGCATCCCGATTGTCCTGGTGAATCAAGTCGGCGGAAACGACGAACTCCTCTTCGACGGGGCAAGCGTCGCCTTTGACGCTGCCGGCCACGTGATCGCCCGAGCCAGGGCATTCGAGGAAGATCTGTTGATCATCGACCTTGATCACTCTGCCGACGCCCGTATCGAACCCTATCCCGATCCGATCGAATCCGTCCGCCGCGCACTCGTCATGGGCACGCGAGACTATGTGGAGAAATGCGGCTTCAGCGACGTCGTCCTCGGTCTCTCCGGCGGCATCGATTCCGCCGTCACCGCCGCACTCGCGGCTGAGGCAATCGGCCCCGACCGCATCCACGGCGTCGCCATGCCGTCGCGCTACAGCAGCGACCACAGCCTGAAAGACGCGCGCGCCCTCGCCGAGAACCTCGGAATCGAATTGAAGACCCTCCCGATTCAGGAGATCCATCGTGTAGTTGAGAAAGAGCTGACACCCCACTTCAATGGACGACCGCCGGACATCACCGAGGAAAACATCCAGGCCCGAATCCGCGGCACAATCCTCATGGCCCTCTCCAACAAGTTCGGCTGGCTCCCCCTCAGCACCGGCAACAAAAGCGAACTCGCCGTCGGATACTGCACCCTCTACGGCGACATGTGCGGCGGCCTCGCCGTCATCAACGACGTTCCAAAGAAAATGGTCTACGAACTGGCCCGCAACCTCAACGCACACGCCGAACGCGAGATCATCCCCCCATCCACAATCTCCAAGCCCCCCTCGGCGGAACTTCGACCCGACCAGCACGATCAGCAGTCACTCCCGCCCTACGAAATGCTCGACGCCATCCTTCAGGCCTACGTCGAGAACGAGGAATCTGTCGACCAGATCGTGGAAAGGGGCTTTCAAGAAGCCGTCGTACGAGACGTGATCCGAAAGGTTGACCGTAACGAGCATAAACGCAAACAGGCCGCCACCGGGCTCAAGGTCACCAGCCGCGCCTTCGGCGTCGGTCGCCGAATGCCCATCGCCGCCCACTTCGGTTGATCTAGCCTCAAAAGTAGGATGTGCGATGCGGACCGATAAGATAGTGAACGCGCTATTCCATAAATAATCCACATAACGAATCTGGCGGTCCGACAATACGACGTCGCAGCGCCGGAATTATTGACGCATTGAAGTAGATGCAGTTCTCAAATAATCACTCCACTCAGACATTATGGACCTCGACCGCAGAACCGATAGAGCAGGGGGAAAACCAACACATACGGTACCCAACCGAGTCAGAGGGTTCGACCATGGCGCAACAACTAACCAACATTCTCACCGAAGCCGGCACCAACGAAGTCGAAGTTCTCGTTTTCCACCTCAACGACGGTTATTACGGCGTCAACGTGGCCAAGGTCCGAGAAATCATCAAGCCGGTCACCCTCACCTCCCTGCCCTACTCCCATCCCTCAGTGAAAGGTGTCTTCTGTCTTAGGGGACATGTCCATCCACTCGTCGATCTTCGACGTTATTTTTCCATGCCCGACGCCGAAAAAGAGGAAGAGTCCCGCATTATCGTCATGGAATTCAACAACGATCAGATGGGATTCCTGGTCGATGAGATCGACCGCATCCACCGGGTCAGTTGGAAGGATATGAGCGAAGTTCCCTGGTCTGAGTCAGACGGCGATACCGCCATTACGAGTGTCCTGAAAATCGACGATAAGATGATCCTGATGCTCGACTTCGAGCGGATCGTCTTTCAAATCAGCGGTGTCACCGAACTCAGTCGGGCCAACGAACAAACCGGCCCGGTCGATCGAGCCTCGATCCGAGTTTTACTGGCGGATGATTCGGCCACCATGCGTCGAATGCTGCGCAACTCCATGAAGGACGCCGGCTTCAACGACATCACGCTCGTGAAGGATGGAGAACAGGCCTGGAAGACCGCCCAGGAAATGCTCGAAGCCGCCTCGTTACCGGACATCATCGTCACCGACATCGAAATGCCTCGGATGGACGGGCTTCGGCTGACCAAACTGCTGAAGGAGCATCCTCGACTCAATAACATCCCCATCATCGTCTTCAGCTCACTGGTCAGCGACGACAATCTCAAGAAATGCAAGGCAGTCGGCGCCGATCGCCAGCTCACCAAGCCCGAACTTCCCAAGCTGGTCCACATCATCGACGAGATGCTCGAACAATACCTCACCGCGTAGAATCC
>JBHHUV010000382.1:0-2752 GCA_046754005.1 Phycisphaerae bacterium
GCTCGAGGTGCACCGCGTATTCCGCCGCCTCCCGTGTGATCGTGTGCAATCCAATGACGTCCTGTTCGTCGTCTCCCATTTCGAAGACGTGCAACGGTGGTTTGTGGCCCATGAAGTCGCTCTGGATGACATAGATCTCAAGGACGTGCCGCTGGGCATAATTCGCCTCGAAGATCGCATGCAGATAGGCAGTCGATTGAGCGTTTTTTTCCAACACATGCGGATAGTGGCTCATCGTACGCAGGCACATGTGGATCTTGCCCACGTAGTCCTCGATGTGATCCTTGGCAGCCTGCATCTTGAGCCGATTGCGCTCGCGGAGTTGCTCCACGACCGTGTTCCGCTCGTGCCGACTGCTGTATAAAATCAAGAGGGCGATCAGGATGGCGGCGGCGGCACTGATCCACTGGATCCAACCCAGCTTCGCCGACAGCCGACTCGACGCGGAGGATGATTCGATTCCCGCGGATTCCGACCGGTCATGATGGAGAGGGTGCATGCTCATTGTTGACGAATACGCAGATGACGCATGCGCAGCGTTTCCACCTTGCCACCGCGCAGCGAGTAGGTACTGGATAGAGATTTTGCGTTATCGAGCATATTGCTGACCTGAAAGACGATAGCCGTGATGACACACCAATCATGTTATGAAGGCCCCGCATGGATCACGCCGGCCGATCTGAAAAAACCCGCAAATGATGTGCCAGACGTCGAGCGAGTGCACCCGTTTATTGGCTCTGCACGGTCCCCATAACCGTCCACCCCGTCGGAAAACGAAGCAACGGATTCGTCAGATCGAGGAAAACCCCCTTGGTGTGCTTTCGGAGGGGGATTCGAGGATAGCCTCCACGCAATAGGGGTCCATCACGACTTTGAAAATATCATGACGGAGTGAGCTGACATACCGTGACTGAAGACGGATCGGGGCCATCTCGAAACAGGATTTCCTATTATTCAAGCAATCTCGCATATATAGCTAGCCCATTTTTCGGTCTGAAAGACTGAATCCCGCGTGTCCAGGTCATGATCAGCGGGAGGAGGATTGATTGTGGATCGCGGGCTGGGAGGGATTGCTGGGATGAGGTGATAATGAGAATGATTCCCGTTCGCCTCTCCCTCCGATGGATCGAGAGGGCGGATTGGCCCTGCCCGGACGTTCGAGGATCGGAGGCACCGCCCGCAATCGGTTTCACCCTCCCAACTCGGTTTTGATCCATCGCCTTGTTTGCCCTCAATGGCCCTGGGATGACGCCCTATCGATGATCCACCTGAGCGGTCCCGGCTCCCTCAGAAACTCATCAAACTCTTGTTTAATTGACGACAAAGTTAGCGTATGATAGACTTTAAGGAAGTGCAATTGGTCCGCGTTCATCACATCGCTCCCGTAAGGCCTCGGCTGATGATGACCGAATAGGCTGGCCCATGCGTGAATTCATCACCGGCAATCAAGCGATCGTTCGGGGGGCCTTGGCCTCCGGTTGCGACTACTTCGCGGGATATCCGATCACCCCGGCGAGCTCCATTCTCGTCGAGATGATGACGCGTATGCCGAAGACCGGCGGAACGGCCATCCAGACCGAAGACGAACTCGCCGCGATCGGCCAGTGCATCGGGGCGGCGATGGGCGGCGCCAAGGCCATGACGGCAACCTCCGGACCCGGCCTCAGTCTTTACAGTGAAAACATCGGCCTTGCTCAGATGGGAGAGGTGCCGCTGGTAATCGTTGACTGCCAGCGGATGGGGCCCTCGACCGGTGGGGCCACCGCCAGCGGCGACGGCGATGTCGTCTTCGCCCGACACGTCACGGCGGGAAGCTATCCGCTGCCAGTCCTCGCCGCGACCGACGCCGAAACGGCCTATCGGTTGACACGCGTCGCCTTCAACATCGCCGAGGAGCTGCGTACGCCGGTGATCCTGCTATCCTCGAAGGCCATTTCGATGACCCGGCAGACGGCGGACCTGGAACGCATCGAATTGCCGGAAATCGTCAATCGCCGTACCGCGCCGATCGACGAAGCCTTCACACCCTACGCGATCGACTTCGTGGAAGATATTCCCGCGTTTGCGCCAATCGGCGGGCCGCAGCGCGTCCGCTCTACCGGCTCAATCCATGATGAACACGGCGTCTTGACGGTTGATCGCAATCGGATCGATTGGAAGCTGACCCACCTGCATCGCAAGATCACGGCCCGGCGGGATTGTCTCGAATTCGTCCGGGCCGACATCGATCCCGATGCCCATACGCTGATCCTCTCCTACGGGACGGCCAACGGCGCGGCGGCGGAGGCCGTCGAACGGCTTCGCGACCGGGGTGTGCCCGTTTCTCATTTGACGCTCTACAGCCTGTGGCCGATGCCCGAGGGGGCGATCCGGCGGGCAATAACACACCGCATTCAGCGCGTGCTGATTCCCGAAATCAACATCGGTCTCTATGCATCCGAACTGGGCCGGGTGTTTCACAATTTGAAGATCGAATCGATCCTCCAATACGACGGCGGCCTGATCGAGCCGGAACGCATCGAGGATCGCGTGGCCAACTGGCCCTGTGGATGAACGAATGGTAAGCGCCAAAATGAGTTACGATCTGCTGAACACCGCCCGGAACGAAATGGCATACTGCCCCGGCTGTTCCCACACGGCGGTTCTGGAGCATCTGGCCGCCGCGGTCGATTCGCTTGGCCTCAAGCGACAAGACATCTGTGTCGTGACGGACATTGGCTGCGTCGGGCTTGCCGATCGATTCCTCGGCTGC
>JBHHUV010000383.1:0-2749 GCA_046754005.1 Phycisphaerae bacterium
CCATGGCCTCGGCTGTTCGGTCACGGGCGGCGAGGTCTATCGCGGTTGCGCGGCAAGCAATCTCCACGGAACCTACTTCTACTCGGATTTTTGCAGCAGCACGCTCTGGAGTCTTCGCTATGACGGCGTCACGGTGACGGAATTCATGGATCGCACCGTGGAACTCATTCCCGATATCGGGTCGATCGGCAGCGTTTCCTCCTTCGGAACCGATGCGTTTGGGGAGATTTACATTTGCGATCTGGGCGGTGAGGTATTCAGAATCGAAACCGCCTTTCCCCTGTTCGCCGTCGCCGACGTGGACGGCAGCCGGATGGTGGACATCGACGATGCGACCACCCTCGCCAATGTGCTCCTGGAAAACGGCGTGTTCGATGTCTGCACGTTGCAGCGTGCCGACGTCAACGGCGACGGCGTTCGAGACGGTCTTGACATCGAAGCCTGGCTCAACGCGATATAATTTTCATTCAGACTAATTAATGGAAGTCACACTGCGTGAGTCAACGAACTTATGTTCTCAAGTCCGTTCGCGCATTCATGCTTGATCCCAATGGCAAGCAGTGGGTGAAATCGTCGCGGGATCAACCGATGGGTCTGATGATCCATCCTACGGCACACACCCCGTGACTCGATCGTTCAAGTTCGCGGGATCTCCTTACCGCATTCGGAACAGCGACCGCTGACGTTGCCGGTCAGGTTGTAGCCGCAGCCACTGCACAACGTGGCATCGATGATGCTCCTCACATCCAGATCCCGCGCGCCCAGCACCCCCACACGAACTCCCGCCCGCTTCAGCACCTCCGTCGCACGGGCATTGACCTCGAACCATACCAGGATGTTGATCCCCGGAATGAACATGAGAAACAGGTAGAGGATCGATATCCCGCCCGAGGCCTCCACCAGCGACAGCAGGACGATGACCAGCCCCAGCATGATCAGCGGAACCGGTATGAAAAAGAGGAAACCCTCAACGCCGAGGAGTTTGAAGGATGGGGCAAAGATCACCGCCGCGTCGCAGGCGACGGCCAGTGGGAGCAGGCGGAGTAGCCAGCGCTGCACCCGGGCCACGTTGACCAGGTCGATCCTGCCGGGGTGATGGCGTGGAGCGGGACGAAACTCGTTCAGCAGATGGCCGCAGAAGATGCACGGACCGTCGAGATTTTCCTCATCATGGAAGGTCTGCCGGCAGGATGGACAGGTGTAGTTGGCCATTCTACCTGCATTGTAGTCAATTCGTGAATCGGCTGTCGAGGTGGGGGCACTTCGGATTCAGGCGCGGTGGGATCAGCCATGAAAAGCCCGGCTTAAGCCGGCATGGAATCCACCGAGGCTTTCATGGATCCCTGTCGAGACGAGGCCAAGCGGTGCACTGGTACGCACGGCATCGTTTCGGCTATAACCCTTGCCGGGCACAGGCCCCTGTCGGTTAAGGTAAATCGGGAGACTGCATTGGCCTATTCGGATTTGAGATCGTTCGTGGTGGCACTGGAGGCGGCGGGGCAGTTGCGCCGCGTCTCGGCGGAGGTGGATCCGGAACTGGAGATCACCGAGATCGCCGACAGGGTAAGCAAGTCGCCCTGCCCGGAGGACACCGCCGGCGCGCCGGCAACCGACCCGGTGCATGGCGGGCTGGGCGGCGTCGGGCTGCTGTTTGAGAAGGTCCGCGGCAGCACGTTCCCGCTGGCGATCAACCTGTACGGCAGCTATACGCGGATGCGCATGGCCTTGGGATGTGACAGTTTCGAGGCGCTGGCGGAGAAGGTGCAGAAGCTGATCAAACCCGAACCGCCGACGAAACTTTTGGACAAGATGAAAATGCTGCCCGAACTGGCGAAGATCGCGGGCTACACGCCGAAACAGGTGAAGCGGGGCATCTGCCAGGAAGTAGTTCATACTGAAGACGTCGATCTGTTTTCGCTGCCGATCATCCGGTGCTGGCCTCACGACGCCGGCCGCAACGAAGACGTTCAATTCTCCAATCGTCCCTGTATTGAAACGTCGCCAGATGAGGGAGACACGAATCATCCAGTCGGACGCTACATCACACTCGGCAGCATCTTTACAACCGCCCCGGATGGATCGGATCCGAATGTGGGGATGTATCGGATTCAGGTGACCGGGCCGCGCTCGGCGATCTTTCATTGTCATGTGCATCACGACGGGGCACGGCACCATCGCATGCACGCGGCCCTGAATAAAGACATGCCGGTGGCGATCGTCCTGGGCGGCGAGAGCGTCCTGCCCTATGCGGCGACGTGCCCGCTGCCGCCGGGGATGAGCGAACTGTTGTTCGCCGGTTTCCTCAACGACGGCGGAATCCCCCTCGTCCCGGCGAAGACGGTGCCGCTGTCGGTGCCGGCGAATGCGGAGATCGTGATCGAGGGATTCGTCAGCGCCACCGAGACGGCCCGCGAGGGGCCGTTCGGCGATCACACGGGTTTTTACAGCCTCGCTGAAACATGCCCGACGCTACAGGTCACGGCCATCACCCACCGGCACGATCCGATCTACCCGACGACGATCGTGGGCATCCCGCCGATGGAGGATTATTGCCTCGGCAAGGCCACGGAGCGGATCTTTCTGCCGATGCTGCAAATGCTGATTCCGGACATCATCGACTACAACCTGCCGCGCTGGGGGGCATTTCATAACTTCTGCTTCGTGAAGATCCGCAAGGACTATCCGTATCAGGCGCGGAAGGTGGCGAGCAGCATCTGGGGCGCGGGGCAGATGATGTTCACCAAGTTCA
>JBHHUV010000384.1:0-2729 GCA_046754005.1 Phycisphaerae bacterium
TCCAGCAACACAACCGCCGTATCCTCCCGGAAGAAATTGCCCGGGTCGATGAACTGGGCGATTCCGATGGTATCGATTCCGAGTTCGTTGGTCGTTCCGCCGATGACAATGCGTGCGACATTCGGTTCGCCGAACGGATCGGGATCATCCCGACTGTTCCGGATTTCAATGTCGAAGTGTCCGTCCATCCCGTCGATATCTCGATCGCCGTTGAGCGTATCAAGACGAAGGCTGTCAAAGTTTTCCTGGAAGGCCGCCAGAATTGCATCGATCACCACGCTCTCATCATTCAGCGAGAGACCCCAGCCAGGTAGAAAATCGGACAACGGAGAAAGTGTTGCTGCACTAGGCCCCGATCCGAAGAGATCCCTGGCGTTGACGGTTGCCCCGTCAAAATCAAGAAAGATGATCTGTTGCTCGGATGTACCCAATTCTATCTCGGCGGAAGGCCTTCGGCTGCGTATCTGCAAGGTATATTGTCCGCTCGAAAAATCATCAAACGAAACTACACGCAAGAGATATGTTTCATCGTCTGGAACAATGAACGTCAGGGCTGAATCCGTTAATATGGCGCCGCCGGGAAACGGTGATCTGGGTGGGTAGGCCGCACTAATGAAAATATCATCATCGTTTTCAAAAATTCGATTACCCTCGTGATCAAGGACTTTGACGATCGGATCCATTGCCCCCTGGCCAAGACACGCCACCCCCAACACATCCCCCTTTTTCGCCTTGATGAGAAACGTGTCCTGGTCCGAACCGGAAGAGATCTCTCCTGTGACATCAAGATCGCGATCCTCGTCCTCTCCAGTCCCGAGAGGAAGTGGTTGGGCATTCGCGACGCTGTTGTTGGGTTCAACCTCGGGAATCTCCGTGGAACGCAAACCGCGTGCCGCATCAGTCGCCCGGCGCGGGTGACTGGGATAGGCGCACATGAGGCTGGCGTCACCGGGCCGGACGGAGGTGATCTTCGGCTTCGAAACCGACGGCCCAACAACTTGAGCGTGGACCGGCATGACCACACAACAGACAACCGCCGTCGCCCAACAAAATCGCGTCATCAAGCCGACCCTTGTTGAATGAGTGAAGAAAGAGCGAAATCCCCGGCTTCGCGACAAAATCGCCGCACTTCGGAAGGCCAATCGTGACATCGAATCGATTCCTCCGCGTTCCATGAAGTCAGGGGGAGAACACCCCCGACAGTTTCCTTACCCCTGAATAATGACGTTATCCATTGTCGCAGCCCTCCGGCGTCAGCGTGCCCGAATCCTCGTCAGTGATCACGACTTCCTCGGTCTTGCCGACGACGAATTGCCGAGCCTTGCGAACGTACTCCACAAAGCAGCTCTTCCCGCTCGGCACCCGAACAGCCACGTCTCGAACACCCGCGGCCACCGCGAAGTCGCGCGACGCCCCCGCGGGAATGGCCTCTCCAGCCAACATGTCCGGCCCGACCGTACCGTCCTCCATAGCAAGCCTGACCGACCAGATGGGACTGCCATCCGAAAGAGAGTTGGTGACCGTGAGCAAGGCCCCCGATGATGGAAAGAATGGATCCGGGCTGGCCGGCGATTGTTCAATCAGGGCCTCCATCAGCGACATCGTGACTTGCACGGCAATCACGACCTCGAAGACCCAGACAATCGCCGGAAGATTGGCGATGACCGCCTGCAGAGGCAGGAGGGAACTCAGCATGTTCATAATGGCAGACAGATCGCCGCTCGAAAATTGTGCGGATGGATCGGACTTCGGGTCCGAACCCCCGGAGCTCGGAGGAGATTCACCGCCGCCGTTCGTGGCACTGTCCATGGCCCGGGCAAATTCGACCAGTTCCGCATTGGCGGAAAGGAATGCATCGAGACCGGTCAAATCAGGATCAACCAGCCCGGTGTTCCAATGCGCGGGGCGAACCCAATGAAGACCGGTGGAGGTGCCCATGGCGATCACATGGCGTTCGGTGTCGAACGAGATGTCGAGTTGCAGATCGCCGGACACAAGCGACATTCGCGTCACGGTCAGATCGCCCGAGACAAGCGTGTATCCGCCGTTGAGCCCGCGTCCGACTCCGGGAAGTTCCAGCTCGAATTCCCGCGTGACGGGATCGACAGCAAGGGCGGTCGCCCCTTCGAAAGGCGTGCCCGCCAAGGTAGCGGACAGGGCCGACCCGGGGGTCAACACAACCTGTTTGGAGAACCTGGAATTCAAATCGGGTGCCGGCATCCCCATGCCGCCGCACCCGATCTGCAGGTTCAGAGTAAGACCGACGCAGAGCAGCGCGGTTCCGACAAAACGTGATGGATGGTGTCTATGGATCATGATTGGACTCCTTGTGCCTTGCTGGGAGCAACAATCGTGCCTTCCTCCCACTCCAAGGGCTCTGGAAGCCAGGCCGAATAAAGACCTGGACTGCTTCTCATCGAGAGAGTCATCATGATACCCAACCGCGCAACGAATCAATACGGCGATCCCTGGTTTTTTCCGCTACGTGTATTTTGGGGGCATGTCCATTCCCGGCCACATTGGTGAAGAAACGGTCGGTATCAAGAGGGACAATGCCCGGATTTCCCCAATAAGTCTCGCTGCCCCCCTGAACACACGGATCCCGCCGAAGCCCGGTGAACGCCCCTCGTTGTTCTACACATCCGAAAGGCGTCGCGATCAGACAGCCCCGTTTACGGGGCTTTCCCGCTGATAGCGGGCGATTAGGCCGGTCCCTTTGGGGCCGGTGA
>JBHHUV010000385.1:0-2727 GCA_046754005.1 Phycisphaerae bacterium
GGAACCGAGCGCGTATGTCTGCGATCAGTGCGGCAAACAAATGGTCTATCGCATGGGCCGGAACGGTCGGTTCCTGTCGTGTTCGGGCTATCCGGAGTGCAAGGTCGCCAAGAACATAGACAAGGATGGAAAACCGATCGAGCCGATCAAGGGCACGGCGCCGTGTGAGAAGTGCGGTTCGGAGATGATCGTGCGAAAAGGCCCGAACGGGGCCTTCCTGGGGTGTTCGTCCTATCCGGACTGCAACAATACGATGCCGTGCAACGAAGACGGGGTGCCGCTGAAGAAGGTTCGGGCCGAGGATATCAAGGTTGCGTGCGAGGAATGCGGATCGGCGATGGAGGTGAAATTCGCGCGGGGCCGATCATTCCTGGGTTGCAGCACCTATCCGAAATGCAAGGCAACAACACCGATGCCGGAGGGGGTTTATGTCGAGAAGCCGAAGCCCGAGGACGCGGGGGTTCGGTGTGACAAGTGCGGTCGGGCGGTGGTGATCCGCAAGAGCCGGCGGGGTCCGTTCTTGAGCTGCTCCGGCTTTCCGCGGTGCCGGAACGCGATGCCCATGGACAAACTCGAGCACCTCAAGACTCTGGAAGCGGAGGGGAAGATCCCTGACGCACCGGCGGAACCGGTCAACGGGAATGGAAAAGCCACGCGCGGTAAAACGCGACCGAAGAATCTGACGAAAGAGGAAATCGCCGCGCTGGGTCCGCCGCCCGCCGGATTCGCATGGACGCGAACCGGGCGACCGGTGGTGGAGGTGATGCCTGAAAAGGAGTTGACGTGTTTCGAATGCGGCGAAGAGATGATGCTGCGATCGGGCCGCTTCGGTCCGTTTTTCAGTTGCCACAGCACCAAGTGCAAGGCGATCGCGAACTTGCGGGGCGAGGCCAAAAAACAGGCCGAGGCCAAGGAGAACGAGACGCGGCCCCAATCGATTGAGACGGATATTGATTGCCCGGATTGCGGGAAGAAGATGATCCTGAAGATGGGGCGGGCGGGGCGGTTTCTGGGTTGTACCGGCTACCCGGACTGCAAAAAGACGATGGAACCGCCGCCGGGTCTGCTTCGAGAGGTCGCCGCGACGGCGAAGGCCTCGGCGTGATCACCCGATCAGGGCCGTGCCCGTAAGGAAGCGGTCCATGTACGACGCAATCAATCCTGCGCCCGGATGAGTTGCCCGCGGAACTCGGCGTGACTAGCATCTCGGACGTGCTTGTTCTGGATACAACGAAGGCGGTCGTCGATCAGGCGACACACGTCCGCATTGATGACGCGGCGATCGACCGATGGGCGCAAGGGCTGACGCGGGACGCGTTGCGACCGTCGGGGCACGACTTGTTTGCACACCTTCCCGGCTCACGGGAACAACTGGCCAACCTGGTTCTGCTGATCGACGCGCTGAACTTCTGCTTCTGGTCCGAGGATCCCATTCAAATCCAATGGCGGGGCAAGACCTACGAGCGGTTTAACGCGATGTTCGTCTCGCTGATGCTTGCGGCGAAGTATGAGCCGAAGTGGGTGGAGGCTGAATACTGGGTGCGCGTGCCGTCGGATGAGATTCGGGAGGTGCTTTGCGGCAAGGGCACGCTATTGCTGCTCGAAGAGCGGGAACGAATCGTCCGGGAGACGGGAAGGGCGCTGCTGGAGCGGTTCGACGGCCAATTCATCCATGCGGTCGAGTCAGTGAACGAACAGGCCTGGCCGCTGGCGGTTCTGTTGATGACGAATTTCGATTCGTTTCGGGATGTGAGCCAATATCACGGCATGGCGGTGTACCTCATGAAACGGGCACAAATCTGTGCGTTGGACCTGTCGGTCGTCTGGCAGCAGCACGACCATCCACCGCTGGAGGGGCTGGAATCGTTGACGGCCTTTGCCGACTATCGCGTGCCGCAGGCGCTGCGTCATCTGGGCATTCTGATCTACTCGCCGGAACTGGCCGAGTCGGTCGATAGACAGCGAGAGATCAAGCGGGACTCGGACGAGGAGATCGAGATTCGAGCCGCATCGATTCAGGCGGTGGAACGAATGCGGAGGACCACTCTACAATCCGGGATTCGCACGGAGGCCTGGCGGCTTGACTGGTATCTGTGGCATCTGTCGCACGATCCGGCGGTGCGGGCGAACCATCATCGGACACGGACCGTTTATTATTGAGTTGCTGGGTTACGAGTTCTCACCGGTTGGAAACCGGTGCCACAGATGAGTCAGGAGTATTAAATTGCGAGTTTTGAGTTATGCATGATGCGTTGAGTGGGAGTATTCGTTTCGGGGTAGTGATGGCGGTATCCATGCTGCTGGTCGTGAGCGGTTGCGTCGGGGCGTCGGGGATCGGGGAGATTCCCAAGGCGGAATTCACGGACGATTCGCTCGACTCGATCATGGAGCGAATCGGATCGGATCCCCTCTCATTTCTGAAACAGAGCCTGGCCGAGACGCGCACCTTGAAAACCTTTCGGATGACGTTTGAGCGGCAGTCCCGGCTCGGCCTGTTCAAGACGCTGAAACCGGCGGAGCGCATGGTCGCCGAGTTTCGAGAAGAGCCCTTCAGTGTTCACTTTCAATGGATCGATGAGGATAGTGAATATGCCCAATGCGTCTATGTCGCGGGCAAGAACAAGAATCGCGTGGCCCTGCTGCCCAGAAGTGGATTTCTCGGAGGGAAACCGGCGGTCTCTAATTATCCGATCCACTTCGCGGTCCTGTTTCACAAGGCCCGGAATC
>JBHHUV010000386.1:0-2717 GCA_046754005.1 Phycisphaerae bacterium
CCGGCATCCGGGGCACGATCATTCCGCTCCGGAGCACGATCATTCCGCTCCGGAGCACGATCATTCCGCTCCGGGGCACGATCATTCCGCTCCGGAGGACGATCATTCCGCTCCGGAGGAGCGTAGGCGCATAGCCACGGGTGGAGCGCAGCGGAACCCGTGGGTGAAGGTGCGTAGTGCTTCATCATCTCGCCCTGAAAGGGCGAGGGCAGCGTGCCTGCGCCCTTACAGGGCGAAGAGATGTGCGGGAGAAGCGCGTGTCCACGGTCTTTCGCCGCGCTCCACTCCACCCGTGGCAACGCGCCTTTGTCCCTCCGGGACGGATCGTGCCACCCCTTCGGAGCCTCCTGATGTTTTAGACCCCATCTTGCCCGCCTTGGCCGTGCGTGGTAGTCTAGCCTGTTTCGTCCAGATGCCTACAACAGGCCTTGAATCCGGGAGTTGCGCGCGATGATGAAGTGGTTGCGAATCCACACCAAGCAGATCATGGTGGCCGTCGTATTGCTCGCCATGTTTTCCTTCGTGGGTGGGCCGTCATTGGTAAACATCCTGGCCGGAAACCCGGCCGCCACCGTCGTGATGAAGGTGTTTGATCGGGAGGTGACACAGGGCGAACTGAGTGTCGCCCAGGGCGAGGCCGATGCGCTTCGAAACCTTTTGATGAACTGGAAGTACGATCTGGATGGGGAGATGAACATCCGCCACTGGCTGATGCTGTCCGAAGAGGCCAGCCGTGCCGGGATTGTTGTCCCCGATCAGAAAATCGAACAAATCATCGAAAGCCGGGATACCCTGCTCAAGAACCAGGGCTTTCCCTCGCTGGAGGATCTTCGTGCCCAGCATCGGCTCTCCCGAAGCCGGCTGAAGCGCGCGGTCGCCCGCCACCAGGCGATCCAGGAGAATGCCGGGCGGGTCTTCGGCATCTCCATGCCTTCGGAATCCCAGATCAAGCACTATGTCCGTCAGACCGAGGATCGTGTCAAAGTCAAGTATGCCTCCCTCGATGCCGCGCAATTCGTGGATTCCACCGAGCCGATTTCCGAGGCGGAAATGCAGGCCCACTTCGACAAATACAAGGATGTCTTGCCGGAAGAGAGCGAGACCGGATTCGGCTATCGATTCCCCCGGCGTGTGACGATTCAGTACGTGACCGCATCGGTGCGGGATGCGGAGCTTCGGGTCGATGTCTCGCTCGATGAGATCAAGACCTATTGGAAGGGTCGCGACAAAGAGGGGCTTCTGAACCGAGACAAATATAAAAAAACCATCACGATCGACGATCCGACCGCGACCAACTCGGCCCCCACGTCGCAACCGGCCGGTCCGCCGAAGCAGATCACTCAGCAGGTGACGATGGCCTTCAGCGAGGCCAAGCCACAGATCGAGGAGGAGATACGGCACAAGAAGGGAGTCAAGGTTGCCCGGGCGGCGATGAACAAGCTGGCGCGGGAACTGGCCCGTCCGTGGAACACGGTTCGGACCGACAAGGAAAGTGGCTACAAGCCCGTCCCTCCGGCTGTGATGGCTCCGGACTTCATGAAATCCGCCTGCGACCGCGTGGCGGCGGATTACGGCATCTTCCTCAATTACGACATGCCTGAACCCTTCTCGAAGAAGCGTCTTGCGTCGAATCCGCTGTTGTCCCGTGCCAAGACGCCGGGAGCCGGAAACGAATCCCTCAACATCGCGGAGTATGCCTTCCGCGTGAAGGGATTCTATGAGCCGAAAGATGCATCCGACACCGCCCTTCGGCTTCAGATGTACCAGACGCCCGATGCGCCCCTCGTGGTCCGCAGCAGGTCGAACAACATGACTTTTGATCCCATCACCAAGCGTGTGATCGCCCAACCGGGCGATCCTGAGACGTTCGTCTTGTTTCGGGTGATCGACGCGCGGGAATCCGCTCCGCCCTCCAATCTCGAAAGCGTTCGTGCTCAGGTTGAAAAGGATATTCGCCTGATGCACGCCTTTGCCGCGATGGAGTCCGCTGCCCAGGAGTTCTACGCCGTTGCCTCCCGGCTCGGGGTCGACGAGGCCTTCAATCGCTTTGCGGATTTCCGGACCGAGCGTGGTTTGACGCGAATATCGACACCGGCTGCCTTCTCCCGGCGCGTCCGCATGAGCGGCCCTGACGCACAGGAGATGATTCTTGCCGGCAAGTTGCCGATCGAGCCGGCAACGGTCTCCGGAATCGGACAGTCCGAAGGATTTATCGAGGCCTCATTCTCGCTGACCAGCGAAGACTGGGCGCCTCCGGCGATGGATCTTCCTCAGACGGATCGTGTCAAGACCGCCACCAGCCAACCCACGGCCGAACCTCCGAAGAAGGTATGTCTTTTTTCAGATATCAAACTGAGAAAATGGTTCATCATTCAGTTGGACGATTATCAACCCGTCACGACCACGACCTATGACAGTTCCTTCCGACAACGCGGCATGAGCGCCCTGTTTTCCGCGCGAACCACGGCGCTCCGTGATGCCTGGTACAACCCCCGGCGGATTGAGAAGCGCTGCGGCTACGTGGATGTCTATGGCGCGACGATCCCGGATTCACGCGAAGGTCTCCAGTCTCCCACCCCGGAAAAACCCGCCGGTTCAAGCCTCTGATCATTGTCAACGGTTGCCAGGATCACACAACCCGGCAGCATCGGGTCGGGTTAGCATGGGTCCATGACACATGAGGCGGCGGACCGAACGCCGTGCCGGCATCTGTGGCA
>JBHHUV010000387.1:0-2715 GCA_046754005.1 Phycisphaerae bacterium
CACACGTTGGAGCGGGCTGCGGTTGCCCAGCGCCGGTCGGTTGACGGTGGTGTTGGTCCTTCTCGGTGTGCTGGCCCGGCTTGTCCGCTATGGGCTGAACTTTCCGCTGTGGGGCGACGAGGCCTTCGTTGCCGTGAATTTCCTTCTGCGCGATTTCGCCGGGCTGTTCAAACCCCTGGTCTATGGGCAGATCGCCCCGCTGGGGTTTATGTGGACGGAACTGGCCGTCACGCGGGCGGCGGGTTTTTCCGAGGCGACGATGCGCTTTGTGCCCATGCTGAGCGGTCTGGTGAGCCTGCTTTTGTTCTGGCGGTTCATGCGGCGGAACTTCGGCGCGGCGATCACGCTGGTGGCCGTCGGCATTCTGGCCGCGTCGTACTACCCGATCCGCCATGCCGCCGAGGTGAAACCCTATGCGACCGACCTGCTCATCAGCCTGATTTTGACGATGGCGGGCTGGGCGGTTTATCAGCGGCCGAAATCCATGGGCCGCTGGGTTGTGCTCATCATCCTCGCACCGATCTTCGTCTGGTGCTCTTATCCCTCGGTCTTCGTTTCGGGGGGGGTGGGCCTGCTGCTTGTGTCGATACTTTTGCGTGACCGGTCGCCGCGGATGTGGGTGGGGTGCGTCGTGTATGGCGTCGTGCTGGTGGCGAGCTTTCTGCCGATGTATGCCTTTTTCGCGAAACCGCATGTAGAGGCCGCGGCGGGGTTGACGGAAATCAAGATGTGGACGCAGACCTTTCCGCCTGTCACCAAGCCGTGGATGTTGCCGGTCTGGGCGGTCGTGATCCATACCGGCAACATGATGGCCTACCCGATCGGCGGAGCGCATGGGGCGAGCATCGTTACGCTGGTTTTGGTGATCGCCGGGAGCGTGACGCTGTGGCGAACGCGGCGGGCGCTTTTGCTGCTACTGTTGGGGCCACCGGCGTTGAACCTGATCGCCGCGGCGTTGCACGCCTATCCCTACGGGGGGACGGCGCGGACTTCGCTCTACATGGCCCCAGCCATCTGTCTGCTGGCGGGGGTTGGTCTGGTTTCACTGATCGCCTGGAAACTTCCCTATGAGCGGCGGCGGGTGGCGATTCCGCTCGTCGGCGTCGTGCTTGGGCTGATCGCCGTGGTGTGCATGGCTCGGGATGTCGCCGAGCCGTTCAAGAAGCCGGAGACTCGGGAGAGCCGGCGGGTCGTTCGATCGCTATCGGAACGCGTCGGGGCGGACGATCGGGTGGCTGTGTTTCTGGCGACGGAAGAGGTCGAGCATGCGCCGTATATTCGCGAGGCGAAGGGGATGGGGGCGCAACTGGCATTCTATCTGATGCGTTACCTGATGCACCAATTACCGGCGGATCTGGATAACTTCGGGCCGCCGGTGGAGGCGATTTCGGAGCCTAGCAATGGGCATGTTTGGCTGATCGTGTTTCAGCGGACGCGAAAGGGAAAGTCGATCTTCGAGCCGGCGCTGCTGGAGACCTATCTGGGGAAGATGCAGGCGCGATTTGGGACGTATGAGCGGGAAGCGTATTCGATCAAAGAGACGAAGAAGGATCAACAACGCATTGAGGTTTATCGATTTGGGGTTGCGGGATGATGCGTTCAATCGGGATTCCGTGAATGGATTGGATCGTCTGCTGAGTTGCTTTTTTCGAATGTGTCCGGGTTGTCCGGTCACTTTGGGGTCGCAGTGGTTGTAAGTTGTTATGATGTGGATCGTTATATCAATGTCCGCATGATTTGATGGGCATTAGATTTCGGGGATTTTATCGGACCTTCTGTATGGGTATTTCGCCGGCTGGGTCTTGAGGGAGATGGGGATGGGAAGGGGTTATCGGGCCGGATTGGTTGTGATTGTGCCCGATGGGGGTGGAGTATAAACGTCATAAGGCAGTGATAAGATGCGGGGGGGGGGGACTGTAACGTCAAGCGTGGCAAGCCGTTGTCAAACGCTGACGACGACAGTCTTAAAGCGGGCGAACGGACTCGAACCGTCAACATCCAGCTTGGAAGGCTGGTGCTCTACCATTGAGCTACACCCGCGAACGCGGTTTTGCTCTACTTAAGCGAGGCATCTTGCTCTACTTAAGCCCCGCCACTATCATCCCGGCAGGAAGCAATCCGGCATTATACCGGGAATTCTGGAATGGCCAAGGCGCGACAACGCATCCCGAAATTGCGGTTCACGACCTGGCGAAAGCTCGGCTGGCACGTGGCCTACAGGGACCGTAAGACAGGTACTCCTCGGAAGCACATATTCAACATTCGTGAACGTGAGCGGGAGCCGGAAGCCCGAGTTCTCTACCATGCCTGGGTGCTTGAGCACCTTGGTGGAGGCAGCAACCCATCGCATCCCACCCAGGTTGAGCCGGTTCCTCGCCGTCGAAGCACAATCAACGTGCTGTCGGGCAGCCTTCTTGAAATCGCAAGCGGGCTCATCGAATCCGAACGTGCACGAACCAGAAACGATGATGAGCCCCGTCGACGTGGCACGATTGCGGCGGCGGTTTACAGCGACCGAAAGAAGCAGATTCGCGACTTTCTCGAATTCCTCAACGCCCGCCACGGAGACGGAGCCGTATCACGACTTCGAATTACCGATTTGTCGATGGAGGACATCGAGTCGTACAACCGCAAGATTGCGAAACTAGGCTACTCCGCATCACAGGTTTCAAAGCGGGTCCAGCTTGTCAAGGCCATCATTGACCGAGCAGGAAG
>JBHHUV010000388.1:0-2712 GCA_046754005.1 Phycisphaerae bacterium
ATCGCCGGAACATTGGTATTGATGCGACTCATCGGTTCCTCCCTGAACGGCCACGATCAATTTCGGTTGATCCATGGCAGGACACGCCTACCTGCGTGGCCTCTGATCGTTCCGTTTCCCTTCACACGTTTCGAAGGGTGTGAGTTCGAATGAAACGTCTCGATCCGCATGGCAAATCCTTTTCGCCGCTTCTCGATTGACGCCTCGCTGCCCGCGATAACATCCTTATCCGCCCGGGCAACGCTTCAAACCGTTGACCGCCTGCGGTGAACAGTCTCGCGGGTGGCCGGTGTTCCTATCGGGCTACCCTTGATAGGACTTTCATTAGTCCTTAAATGATCTTTGATGGAATCGTCCGAGGTCGATCTGCGTGAACACCCAAAGGATGCACGGATCGCCCTGAGGGGGGTGAGAGTTCGTCGTGGATCAATGATGGGGAGTATTATCAGACGGGTCGGAAATTGCCGAATCATCGCGGGAGAGTGTGAGGCCCGAAAATGTTTTTCCCGACGACGCCGAGGAGAAGTCGTCTTGGACATTTTTATCAGCCAGCTTTGAGGTGAGGCCGCCTTGAAGGTCCTGGACCAGGGCATCCAGGCGAGTCAGGTTACCGACTTGATGGGCGAAATCGGAATCGATCCCGGCCTGATGCGATGCCTGTGTGTTTTCCACCGTAACTTCAAGCGTCTGAATCAGGGGCGTGACGGCCTCGCGCTGGAAGACGGCGACCTGTTCGCGAAGGGCGGCGACCTGGAGTATGGCACACCGAAGAACGGCTCGACGTCGGGCGGGACCGTCGGCCTGCGATGGCGAAGCAGGAGGGAGAACTGCCGTGTGGCTGGCAAACGACGTGAGGAACCCGCCGATCCGGGAATGGCCGAGATCGCGCGCGGCAAGCGGACGTATCCGCAGCACCCGAACCCCCTTGCCCGCGGCGTCGGCGAGGGTGACCGACCAGGCGCCGTCCAGAAGCCGTACGCCATCGAACTCCGTGGTCTCGACGATACGATCGATCCTGTGGACAACTTCATCGAAGTAAGTGGTGTGCGCCGCAATGTCGGACTCCGATGAGTCTTCCGGTTGCGGGAGTCGTGTGGACAAATCCTGAAGTATTCGCTGAATCGATTCAATGCCGTCCGTCGCAAGCCGAAGCGCCGCATCCACCCGGCGCAGTTCGTCCAGGACTTCAAGGCAGTCTTCGGCATGAGGCTGATTGACGTGCGATTCCTCCGTAATCTCCTTGGGGAGATGGCTGATTCGCAGGTCCGGTCCGCTCGAGCGATCCTCGCTCGGTCGAGGCGGACGGCGATAGGGCCGGATACGACCGGCGAGTAAGGGTCTGATATGGGTGTTTCTTTTATTCAATGACACAATACCCGGGTTTCGATTCCAGTCGTGCCGAATCGCTCAACAGGCTTGAGGCCACTGCATTCTCGCGCTGACAGAATGATGCCACGTCTTTCGAATGATTCTCTTCGCGCCTGCCGGGGCAGCATGGGTCCATGACAGAATCCGCCGATGCTCTTGCCAGCTTCAGCCGGCAGTTTTTTTGTTTGCCACCGACTTCAGTCGGTGGTGGACGCCATCCAAAACTCCCCTCAGCCGGCTTCAGCCGGGCTTTGACGCCTCAACCCATACGCAATGGAATCCAATAATCCGCATGGACTGTCATGGACTCGGGGCAGCATCGACCGCTTTCTCGGGGCGCGTGAGAAAAAACGCCAAAAGTTGAATCGTCGAAGCATCAAAACGTCAAAACGTCGAAATAAAAACAGTGGTTCAAACCGGTTTCCAACCAGTGCGAATCAACACAGGCGCCCCTTCCTTTCTAAAATGAAAGAGTAAAGAACAAGCATTTCGCCATTCGCCATTCGCTATTCGTTATTCACATGTCCCCGCCGCGTCGGAATCGATTCAGGCGGGGATCGCCAGTTGGGCCGGAGATTCTTCCATCCACGGGGCGGCGGAGAGAACGGGAACCCCGGGGAAACGACTGGATAGTGCAGTCCGCATGTCCTCGGCGACGCCCGGAGAGAGGGAGCCGACGACGAGTCCGTCGGATTGCTCGCGTGTATACTGCTCCGCACAGTGAAGTGGAATCCGTCGCCAATGGGAATCGGTACCAACCGCATCGGCGTAATCATAAACGACATGGATCGAGATGCCAATGGAAATCAGGAGATCAACCAGTTGTTCGCATCCCTTTCCGCGTGACCAGATCGAGACCGATCGAATGTTGTATTTATCGGTCCAACTCCGAACGCTGCGGGTGGCCTGAGGAATACCGAACAATTCATCGAACTGTCCCGCCGTCAGGGGACTGCGCCGAATCGACCCATCGGCGATTCTTGCGCGTCCGGCACACAGCCCTTCTTGAAAACCGCGCCGCGCGTCTTCCTTCACCGCAACACGGGCGTAACGCTCGATCGTGGAATCGATCATGTCCTCGTGCCGATCGTCGGGAGTGTACCGCTGCCACAAGACCAGGTTGTTCCGAACCAGGTTGCGCAACATGCGATTGTTGTCGCGATTGGTAATCGTACGGCGGTGGATGACCTTCAAATCACCGCGAGGTTCGACGCGCCAGCCTTGCTGCCAGAGGCGACAGGCAAGTGCGTACTCCTCGACGTAGTAGTCGAAGTCAATCGGATACCCCCCCGCCTCGACGAAGGCGCTGCGGCGAATCGCCCCGCCGCAGTTGAAGAAGATGCC
>JBHHUV010000389.1:0-2697 GCA_046754005.1 Phycisphaerae bacterium
TGTGGCGTAATTGTGGCGTAGACGCGTGCTATATGTGCAACATGTTCAACATGTAGAGCACCATTTTGGGCCTCATTTTGGTCACCCCCCGGGAACGCGTCAAGACAGCCTGCGCGTAGAGGATGTGCTGGGGTCACAGCACACCGAACGCTGCCCATAGCGGCGGCGTCGCGCCCGGTAGCTCCTGGCGTGGCAGTGGGAACAACCGCGTAGCATTTCCGCCTTGATTATGCCCGCTTTGTGGTCGCAGACTGCGGATGTCGAGAGTGCCTCTAATTGGACTAAACCGCTTCGCGGTAGAATCCGCAGTATTGAGCTGAAATCGGGGGTTGGGTCGGCGGTCGGTACCCTCCTTTGCGAGCCCTTCCACTGGGGAAGGCAAGTCATTTTCGCAGAGGAGAATTATCATGACCGAATTGAGACGACGCCTGATCGAGGACATGCAACTGCATGGGTTGGCGGATTCGACGCAGGGGACCTACGTCAACGCCATCTACGAGCTTGCCAAGCACTTTCATCGCCCACCGGAGAGTCTTACCGAAGGTGATCTCCGCCAGTACTTCCACTATCTGACCGATACGCGGAAGCTGGCGACCAGCACCGTGCGCACGCGCATGTTCGCCATTCGCTTTCTGTTTCAGAGGACGCTCAACCGCGAATGGCCAGTGCTCAAGCTGATTCGAAGCCGGAAGGACAAAAGGCTTCCCGTCGTGCTCAGTCGCGAGGAAGTCTGGCAGGTACTGACGCTGGTTCGCAAGCCCGTGCCGCGCATGTGCCTGACCATGATGTACTGCTGCGGTCTGCGAGCGTCGGAAGCCAACCACCTTCGCGCCGCCGATATCGACAGCAAACGGATGGTGGTGGCCGTTCGCAACGGCAAAGGCGCCAAGGACCGCTACGTACCCTTGCCGCAAGCGACCCTGGAGCAGTTGCGTGCGTACTGGCTTATCCAGCGCCCGCAGGATTGGCTGTTCCTGTCAAAGCGAGGTCATCAGGTAGTTCGAAGAGACGTCGTCGGAAAAGCCCTCAAGAGCGCCGCTTCGCTCAGTGAGGTGACCAAAAACGTTTCGTGCCACACGCTTCGCCATTCTTACGCCACGCACTTGATGGAAGACGGAGTCGACCTGCGCGTGATTCAATCGCTGCTCGGGCATTCGAGCCCGCGAACGACATTCACCTACATGCACCTCACGCAGGCGACCATGAGCCAGGTGCATGCGGCCGTCAACCATCTGATGCCCAAGGCGTAACGGCTGAGCGGTACCACGGATGTTGGAAGTAGCGGACATTCTGCGCCGATATGGCGACGGATATCTCGAGGCGTATGGCCAGCGCATGTTGCCAAGCCATCTCCGCGCTTTTCGAGACATCCTCAGGTGCCGTACACCTGACATGGGAGGCCATGTCTTTGCGTGCGACCATTGCGATCACCAAGTCTTCGCCTATCACTCCTGCCGTAACCGCAGTTGTCCCAAGTGTCATACGCGACACACCGATGCGTGGGTGGAAGCCAGGCGCAAGGAACTGCTACCGGTTCCGTATTTTCACGTTGTCTTTACCGTTCCCGATCAGTGGCGACCGGTGATTCGGCAGCATCAAGAGCCTCTCTACGGCATTCTGATGAAGGCGGCTGCCCGATCGCTGATCAAACTTGCGGCCGATCCTCATTATGTCGGCGGGCTTGTCGGCATTCTGGCCGTCCTGCATACGTGGACAAGGACAATGGTGTTTCACCCGCATGTTCACTGTCTGGTGCCGGCCGGTGGTGTATCAGACGGTGAGTTGCCTGGTGATCGGCGATGGATTCCGGCGCGAACCAACTATCTTGTTCCTGTCAAGGCGCTGTCTCGCGTGTTTCGCGGCATGTTCGTCGACATGGTTAAGAAGGCGATGCCCGAGTTAGCCATCCCGTCTGTGAAACCAAAGCAGGAGTGGGTCGTCTATGCCAAGCCGACAGTACAGGGTGCCAACGCCGTGCTCAACTATCTGGGCCGATATGTTCATCGCATTGCGATCAGCAATTCTCGCATCGTGTCGATCAACGACGGCCGAGTTGTTTTCAAATATCAAAAGTCCGGAGGGACGTCATGGAAAACGATGTCGCTTACGGCCAACGAGTTTATTCGAAGGTTCATGCAACACGTCCTGCCCATGGGCGTGCACAAGGTTCGTTACTATGGATTGTGGGCTCCGGGCAACCGGCCGTTGCTGCGGCGGGTTCAGATAGCTCTGACAGCCCCCATCTGCGACAAATCGGCCCGGGAATCCAAATCAGAACCAAAACCTGCCGATCAATCCGACCAATCGTCCGTACCGGCCTTGAAGCAAACGACTTGCCCACGATGCCAACACGGGACATTGGTTTACGTCGGCCCGGTGGCTCGAAGACCGCGAGCGCCGCCCCCGTCCAGCGCGTTCACCCATGCCTGATTGATTGCCATCACCCTCAGGGCAAGGTACGTGTGCGCGCCTGCCTGCCAATTGTCCAATCTAACTCGCGCTCCCCTCGTCACAATCCACCCATCCACCGACCGAGACTAACTCGCCGACGTCGAATACCGTCGTCTTGCCGCCAGGCTCATCCCTCCGGGGCCACCAGGCCCAAGACCCGCCGCTGCTAAATCGCCAACCCACGCGAAGCGGTTCAGTCCAACGAAGTTTTGGCGTCGGCTGCGCGACGCAAAAACTCTTAACTCT
>JBHHUV010000390.1:0-2694 GCA_046754005.1 Phycisphaerae bacterium
GGTGGCGGCGCCGGGAGATGGCGCGGGCCAGGCAGCGGCAGCAGATCGCGCGGGATTATTTCGACAATGTATTGGTCAATGCGAGGAATCATCTGGATGCCAACGGGGGTGGCGCCATCACGCTGTCGGTCGATCTATCTGCACACTTTGATACACCCGGAATGCTACCTGCTGCCTTCTTCTACAACGGAACGACGCAGTTTTTCCTCGAGCATGTTTTGGATTTGGTGGACGATGTCATTCTGATGAGCTACCTGGACACGCCGGGCGGTCTGTTCACCATCACGGTTCCGGAACTGGACATGGCCGTCGGGAAGGGCCGCATGATTCAACTGGCCGTAGACGTTGAACCCGTTCCCCCCGAAGTTCCGATCAACAGCTTCGCCGACAACTTCACCCCCACGCCCTATTCCGCGATGACCAAGGCCATTCAGGACTTGCACGCGGCCCTGACGCCGGAACGTCTGGGCGCCCTGGAGGGATTCTCCATTTTCCACTACGACGGATACAGAAACCACACCCCACCCGTTCGTTCCTTCGCCGATCTCGACGGTGATGAGGATATCGATGTGGACGATTTCGATGACTTTGCGGGCTTCATGAATGGGCCGGACATGCCTGTCAGCGGGATTGCGTTGGATGCTGATCTTCAAGCCGACGGTTCGGTCGATCTCAAGGATTTCGCCCAATTCCAGATCTGTTTCACCGGGCCGGGAATGGGACCGCCCGCCGATTCAACCTGCAATCGCTAATGGTTGGCCTCGACTGGTGGATCATCGGTGTCTATGTCGCCGTCGTGACCGGCATCGGCATCCTTTTCTGCAAGAAGGCCAGCGGTAGCCTGGCCGAATTCTTCGTGGCCGGGCGAAATCTTCCCTGGTGGCTCGCCGGGACTTCCCTGATCGCAACCTCATTCGCGGCCGACACGCCACTGGCCATTACCGGCATCGTGGCGGAGAAAGGCATCGCTGGGAATTGGCTCTGGTGGAATCAGGTGGTCGTCTGGATACTCGCGGTCGTGTTCTTCGCGCGGCTCTGGCGGCGTTCGGGGATCCTGACCGATGCGGAATTTATTGAAATTCGTTACGGGGGACGGGCTGGTTCTTTTCTACGCGGGTTCAAGGCATTCTACCAATCGGTCATCATCAGCACCTATGCATTGGCGTGGGTGATGCTGGCCGTTCAGAAGATCGTCAGCGCCACACTTGAGACACCTCAGTGGGTTCCTGCCGTTCAGACACAACTCGAATCGGGGTTCGGGCTCGCGCCGGGATCGATTGACGTATGGAAGTGGTTCGTCCTGCTGTCGCTCTTTTTTGTCGCCACGCTCTATACGGCCGTTTCGGGATTCTGGGGCATCGTTGTGACCGATTTGTTTCAGTTCACGATCGCGATGGCGGCGTCCGTTATATTCGCATTCTACGCAATCGATGCCGTCGGCGGGCTCGCGCCGCTCAAGGCGGGTCTGGTCTCGCGGTTTGGCGAAGGTGGGGCCGACGACATCATGAGCTTTATGCCACGCGCCGGCTCTCCCTGGATGCCGTTGACCACCTTCGCCATCTTTCTGGGTGTGCTCTGGTGGGGCGATTGTGGGGGGTTCGTGGCGCAGAGGCTGTTCAGCACGCGAACCGACCGCGATTCGGTCCTGACCGCGCTGTGGTACAGCCTGGTTCACTTCGCCCTGCGCCCGTGGCCCTGGATCGTCGTGGCGCTGGTGACGCTCGTTTATTACCCCCGTCTTGAAGATCCGGAACTGGGGTATCCGATGCTAATGATGGATATTCTCCCCGCGGGCTTGCGCGGATTGATGGTGGCCTCGCTTCTGGCCGCCTTCATGTCCACGGTCGATACCCACTTGAACCTGAATGCATCCTATTTCGTGAACGATATCTACAAGCGGTTTCTCGCCCCCGGCGCGACCGAGGCACGCTGCGTCTGGATTTCCCGGCTCTCCACGATCGGATTCGCCGCCCTCGCGATCATCGTGGCGTATTTCATGACCAGCATCAAAGATGCCTGGCTGTTTTTGTTCAACCTACAGGCCGGTCTCGGCCTGGTTCTGATGCTGCGATGGTTCTGGTGGCGCGTCAACGTCTGGTCCGAGATTTCGGCGATGATCGCGTCGCTTGTCGTCACGCCCGCGGTGCGCATTGTCCGAAGCTACTGTCAGGAGCACTATGGCCTGAATTGGTCCGATGCCATGTGCGTCCTGATCACCGTCGTCGTCTGTACGGTCACATGGCTCGTCGTCACATGGCTCACGCCCCCGTCGGATCCGGAAAAACTGGAATCCTTCTACCGGCGGGTGCGACCGAGTGTCGGATTCTGGAAGCCCATCGCGGGGCGGTGTGCGGATGTCATGCCACGGCAACTCGGGTGGCGGACGGGGCTGGTCTGGCTATTGGGCGTGACCGCGCTTTACGCCGTGACGTTTGGCGTCGGCAAGCTGATTCTTGGCGTGCCCATTACAGGAGTAGTACTTCTCGTCATCGGCATGATCACAACGATCACGGCCTTCCGGCTCGGCACGGCATCGCCCCGAAGCGCGGGGACATCGGCGACTTCATAGAATCTATCTCCACAGCAGTATCGCACCGGTTGGGCACCGATGCCACGGTGCAAACCGTTCACGGCGATCGACGGGTCCATGACAGTTCAGGCGGGATCTTGTCGGAGCACAGTCCGGCATAATCC
>JBHHUV010000391.1:0-2685 GCA_046754005.1 Phycisphaerae bacterium
GCTCCGGATGCCGGGACGGCTGTCGGTCCACCGCCTGATGTGTCATGGACCCGGTCGGATCCGCGTGACGATCGTCTGGTGTTGGGCGGTGCCCACGTCAAAAAATCGGCCGCCCAGTGCATCCTACGCTGAGTCGTTTTCGGTCAGGGAATCCGGTGCGGAAAGGCCAAATCGTTTGAGTGTCTTGGCCAGATCTTTCGGCCAGAGGGTTCGGACCTCAACACGATGCGTGGTTTCTGGATGAATGAAGGAGAGATTCGCGGCATGCAGACAGAGACGCCGGACCTGGGGCGGTTTCTCCTTTCCGCAATAGAGTGTCTCGCCGAGAAGCGGATGGCCAAGGGCGGCGAAATGGACGCGTATCTGATGGAGGCGACCGGTCTTCGGGCGAGCCTCGATGAGGGAGACGCCCTCGCTGCTTTCCAGTACGCGGTAGGCGGTGATGCCTTGCTTGCCGTCGCGGCTGATAACGGCCTTTTTTCTGGAGCCGACGACCTCTTTAATTGACTTCTGGATGACGCCCTGGGCCGGTCGCGGCCTACCGCTGACGATGGCCCAGTAGGTTTTCTTGACTCGGCGATTCTTGAACTGATCCAACAGGTGGTCGTAGGCCCTGTTTCGCAATGCAACGAGGACGAGACCGGAGGTGTCCTTGTCGAGCCGGTGCAGAAGCCCCCAGCCACGGGACTCGCCGAGATTCTGCAATTGATTCCCATAATTCGTGAAGAGTCCATTCAGCAGGCTGGTGGTTTCGTGCTTCCTGCCGGGTTGGGTGACAACACCAGAGGGTTTTTCGACGACGAGCAGATGATCGTCGGCATATCGGATCTGGTACGGGATCGACGTATTGGGTTCAACGCTGTAGGACATGGCCATGGCACCTGTAATGGCCAGTGTCGCAGGTCTGGTGGAGGATTCAAGGGGGGAGGCTGAGTTGCTTGTTCGCACTGCTTTATGCAGTGGCACACTTGCCGTGACGTGTCATTATGGCACACCGGCCATTCGTTATCGAGTGGAGTAAAAAAGCACGAGGATCCTCTCCCGGTTCGGAAAAGGATCCCCGTGCGATCATTCAGAGATTGTACGCCTGCTTGGCGTTTACGTACGATGGGTTACGGCGTCCCATTGTCATTGCCGTTGTCGGATCCACCGCCACCGGTGCCGTCGTCGGCACTATCGTCCATTCCGCTTCCATCGCTGGAATCGTCCTGGCCGTCGTGCATTCCGCCGGGACCGCCGCCGAAGCCGCCGCCGCGACTGTCCACTTGGAGGTTGATGTTGCCGTTGAAGTTCTGCAGTAAATCCAACAACCCTTGATCCACAGTGCAGCTGCTTCCCTGAAACGCTGTAGCGAACAGGAACGCCGTTGCAGCCATCATTTTCTTCGACTTCTTTGCAAACATTTTGACCATCGATTGAGTCTCCTTACTGGTTTCGTGAGCACTCGGCTCCCGAGGTACGCGCGAGGATCAATCTCCACCGGCAACATGCCGGACCCCATGATTGTATAATTCGAGATCGTTCGAGGCAAAAGGATTATGCGGGGTCGATCAATGAGGTGGGTTCTATGGGACGTTGATAGAAGACAAGAGGTGCATGCTGTTTCTATCGGACGCGTCCCCTTTCTGAACAAGAGGGGTGATGTTTCGTGTGTAACACCCGGCACCCAATGAAAGGCGGGCCCACCTGGAAAGAAGCCAGATGGACCCGCCCGCGAGGGTGCAAGAAGGAGTGCCGCCGTTTCAGCGACTTATGGGATCCCGACTCGGGATCATCAGAACGAATTCACAACACTGAGGGCCGCACCGCCGAGGGCCGAGCGAACCGGTGTGAGGGCGATATCGGTCCAGAAAACCGATCCGAAGGTCAGTGCGCCGGTCGTAACCGGATCACAACCCGCGAGAAGTGGCGAGCAGGCCAACAGAAGCAGTGAAAAGAGTTTGATTCTTCCGGTTGTGAACAATTTATTGAAACGTGTCATAGGATTGATCCTTTATTCTTTCAGGGTTTATTGTCTGTAATTCAACCTTCAACAGGCGGGCCTTATGACCCACACGCGATGGGTTGTGCACGGCCAAGCTGTCGCTTGACCGTGCCACCCGTCTGATTGACGCGATCGGCTAGAAGCCGATGATGTTGGTCTCCACGCCAAAGAGGCTGAAGATGAAGTTGAAGAGGGCGGCGATTCCATCCAGGATCTGGAGGAAAAAGCCCGTCGGGAAAACCGTGAAATAGGCCTCGTTGATTGTTCGCAAAATGGGTTCTTCCATGGTTCGTTTCCTTTATGTTGGGTTCGCGGCCGCGGCCGGCGAACGGATACCATTCGTTTCGTAAACTAAACGTTCGTCAGCTATCGTCGTCGGCGGCGGCGGCGTGATCCGGAACGGAGCATGACCATGCCGCAGATCATCACGGTAATCATCAGAGGACAGGCCGCTCCACACACGGGTGCGTGGAAGATACCGCTGTAGAGAAGGCTCACTCCCTGAGAATTGGGATCACAGGGTCCGGGCTGCGGCGCCGGTCCTTCATCACAGGCATCGCCGACACCGTCGCCGTCGCCATCCTCCTGGCCGGGGTTCGCGACCGTCGGGCAGTTGTCGCAGGCGTCGATAACGCCGTCGCCGTCGCCGTCGGTCTCGCACTCATCCGGCGTGCCGTTGCCGTTGCAGTCGCCGCTGACGT
>JBHHUV010000392.1:0-2677 GCA_046754005.1 Phycisphaerae bacterium
GAGAATCGGAAGACCAGTATCTAATTCCTCGGCACCGGCGGATATGCGGATGGCGCTGGCCAGCGTGAGCCGTCCGCCCGGTTGCGTACGGACGAACTTCAGGGCGTCGCGTGCGGCGGCGAGATCAACATCAACCCATTGTCCGCGAATCCGGATGAGAGGCGACTCGCGTTCCATCAGTGCCTCGAACTCTTCCATCGAAAGCTGTGTATCGCCCAATGCGATTCGCCAATCGAAGTCCAGCATGTTGCTCAGGCCCAGCGCGCCGAGTGAAACCTCGGTATCGGTGCCGTCGTCGCCGTGTGGCCGCACGAAGAGTTCCAGACCGAGGCGATGATCATACCTTGTTGCCCAATCGGGAAGATGGACGGTGAATCCCTGGGCCTGAAGAAGCGGGGCCGATTCGCGAATGAAGGCGTGGGCCTCGTTGATGTTCAACTTCACACCGATCGGCGACGACGAGTCAAAGACTCGTTTCAAAGCGGGAAATACGTTGGCCGCACGGGTGAGTTCGCCCCGAAGGTGTTCACTGCGATTGATCAGATGCTGACCGATGATGGACGGCCCCTCGGCCATGTCCTGCCAGACGGAAGTGATATCCAAAAGGGCACCATCGTCCGGCGCGTGGAGATCAAGGCGGACATGCCAGCTCAAATCGCCTGCCTCAATGTCGTCCGGCGCGTCCGCTTCCGGTTCAACCAGGGTAAACGACAACTTGGGCGGTTTGTCGACCCCCTCCTGTTCCAACTGGCCGATCCACGATCGAACCTGCCCGGCGATCAGGGTACCGTCCGCCTCTCCCCATGGGACGTCGCGCGGTCCGCCCAGCAGACTCGAAAGCCAACCCAGATCCCAGCGGTCTTCCCGGGCCGCGCGCTCATGGATCTGAGCGAAGAATTCGTCATTGGCCAGACTGCGCCGTATCACCGCCTGGGTGGTTTCGGCGATAAAGCTGTCCACCAGTCGAGCCGGTCGCCGTCCGGCTTCATGACCGGTCACGACCGCGCGACAAACGGGGGGCATCGCCGAGACGAATTGTTCGAGCCAGGCGAATGCGCGCCGATCGGTAACGAAGACATGCCAGGCGCCGTAGAATGTTTCGGTATCCTTCTCTTCGAGAATCGGGACGAACTGTTTGTGCTCGAGCAGTGACAGGGCAAATCGAACCAGAACACGCCAATAATGCAGGGACACGCCGCAATTCCCAAGTGCCCCGACCGTGAGACCGGTCAGGAAATCCACAGTATCCGCGGGACTGAAGGCCAGCGCGGAGACGGTCCAGGCTTGAAGACGAACCTCTCCCTCCGGTCGTGGTTTGGGATGGGGTTCGAGTGGCTTGGATGGAAGCGGTTCGTCATCCTTGGTTGGCAACCAGAGCGACAGCTCCGTCTCACCCGCGATAGAGGCCAGCAGTCCGTCGGGCGATAATTCTCCCGCAGTTGCATGCAGCGGCTCACCCGTCAGGGCGCGGGGATGGCGACCCTTCGCGGACTGGCGTTCGGACGCATGATCCGAACCGAGGTTCCCATCGGGTGAATCGTCGACACACCATTCTCCCCAGAGGTAAAACGTCTTGGATGTCCAGATTCCGTGCAGTATCGGCATATGAAAGTCGTATCGGATTCGGCGTGCTCTGTCATACTCCGTCCAACAGACGGAAGGAGGACATGGCCAGGCACTGCGCAGCCATGTCGGGCCCCACATTGTAACTTCGATTCGAGCATGCTACCGCCCGTTAAGTCTGGGGATCTCCTCTGGGGTCGATCTTAAGGTAAACGGAGAGGTATTTCACGCCCATGTAGAAGGGGATCGTATCGACCGCGGCGGCGACAATCTTGAACCCATAACCGGCGCAGATGTAGGTGAACAATTGCGGCCAGAGCGGAGTGTCGTCCTTGATTGGCAGGGCGTGGGCATAGAAGTGGGTGATGAGGATGACGGCGGAGGTATCCACGAGTTGGCTGACCATCGTAGAGCCATTATTCCGAAGCCAGAGGTGCTTGCCGCGGGTCAGGCGCTTCCAGAAATGGAAGAGATAGACATCGCAGAATTGCGCGGCCAGGTAGGCGATCATCGAGGCCGTCACGGCGCCGAATGCAAGCCGCTTGACCTCGAAGAACACGCGGCCGTGGCTGCCGATGGGCGGCAAACCGGTCGCCGGATCGATCGGCGGAAAGGGTGGCAATGAGCCGCCCAGCCAAAAGATGAAAACCACCCAGAGATTGAGCAGCAGGCCGACCGTCACGACCAACGAGGCCCGACGGCGGCCGTAGAACTCGCTGATGAAGTCGGTGCAGAGAAAGGTGATCGGATAGGGCAGGACGCCGACGGCGATGATGAATGGGACGCGAAGGCCGCCGATCGTGAATGACAGATCGATGAATCGGGTGATGCCCAGGATGTTGAGCATGGCCAGGGTGCCGAGGAAGAGACCGGCGAAGACGAGGAAGACGCGCTCGCGGCGTTCGTGCAGTCGGCGCTGTTCGTCAGTGTCGGTCGGCGCCGCGGCCATCCGCACAGAGTAGCCATCGGCCCCATGAGCGTCAACGATCGAGCGTTTTTCATCCGCTTCAAGTGGTAGGGTGGGCATTGCCCACCATTTTTTTCATCTTCTCCGCGCGGTCCCCCAAACACCCACACGATCCTCCATCACACACACCCTGGCGAACCGAGACCC
>JBHHUV010000393.1:0-2673 GCA_046754005.1 Phycisphaerae bacterium
TAGTGTCTTCGGTCGAAAACACCACCCCCTTTGATTCATCCATCCATCTTCGTCGACGCCAGGTCTTACGGGCAGCCGCCGGCCAGAACGCAGGAGACGAAGTTCGGAACGTCGTCTATGTCGATCATGTCGTCGGGAACGGCTTCCAAGTCGCCGGCACAGTTTTCCTCGGTCGTCCCTCCGCCCGCGACGAGAATCTCCGTGAAGCGGTCGATATCAATGCCATTGACAAAGGTGTCGTTGTTGATGTCGCCAGGCGTGAAGACGGCCGAATCGCACTGGCTGACCACGGCGGCTGTCGGGAGAAATGTCCGGGCGACGGTGGTGGTCCCCGATCCGGGCTTGAACAGGCCGATCGTGACGAGACCCGAATTGGCATCGGGCGTCGGCGGGGCATTGGCCACGAACCGGAAATTATAGAGCGTGCCCCACATCAGGGCATTGGCATTCTCATTGGCAGCGAATGGCTCGGTCGACCAGGTCAGCAAGCCGCCGCCCGTGCTGGCGGTCCAATCGACGCCTGATCGTGTGACGCCACCAACCCCATCACCACTGTGATAATCAACATCGTGAAAGCCGATGTTCGTGACGTTGACGCCGAGTTGGATCGGGACCGAGAACGATTGCGCGCCGCGATCGGAATTCATGTTGTACAACGCATACTCGTACTGCCAAGTGCCGTTCATCAAGTCGGTCACCTTGGCACCGAGGAAGAAATGGCCGCCGTTCGGCACAATAGCCTGAGAGATAAAGACCGTCGGATCTTCACGTTGCCAGGCAAAGATTGCCGCCTCCTGAAAGTGAACCGAGGCCTGGCCTTCATTCGCAACCATCCCCGTGATGCTCGTCTGCCCCAGGAGAACCTCACGCCAGGAGGCATTGTTCTGCCGGTTGCCACTGGGTTCGTCGTGTGTCACGTACTGAATCTCGGCAAAGTTCTGACCGCCGGCGAGGATGTCTGCATCGTGAATCTGAAGCCGACCGCGAATCGTGACATTCCCCGTGGGACTGGGGTGAGGATCGGTATGGGTCGCGCCCGAGCCAAAGCCCTGCGGATTAATCTGTGTACGCGGCCCGAGCCCGCCCTGATCGCCGTTGAGCGTGGCCCAATAGGTATCCGCGCAACCGATACCCAGGGTACCACACCCTGTTGGCGAACAAGTCCCGCACGTAGGTTCGCTGACAGCGCAAAAACTGTGTTTGACCCAGGACATGCCGATTTGCTCGAAACGGTTGTTCAACAACCGGTACATGTTCCTTGCAATCAATGGATGGTTGCCGCTGTTGCCCGAAATCCAATCCGCCTGAAGGGTGCCGACGTTACAGGAGGTCGAGGCAATCGCGAATCCGCGGATATCGCCGACCAGGCCGTAATAATGGAAGTCATCCCCACTCCCGGATGAATTGAGACCGATTCGGCTTACAGAGATATCAACGTCGGCAAGGCTCGTTGTGAACACGCCTCCCAACACCAAGACAAACGTACACAATGAAACAACACACGACGTGGCTTTTCTACCCATCTGGCAATTCTCCTTAAACGGGGTTGGTACCCTGACACTCTTTTCGGTCGTTTGAAGCGCTGCCGCAAACCGTATCGAAGTGAATAGACTCCATTCTCGGACTCATCCCCACTCCATACAGCGTCCCCCCGGATTGACAACGCACTGCTCAGGAAGATTCAAGCTCCTTTATTCTACAGGGTTGAGATCAACAAATCATGCGATTAATCGGACGGTTAGGCAATTTATGTAAAGATAAAAAGTGCTTCTGATCCGATGATCCTGCCGCACACACACACCTGACGGACAGAACTCGGGCCCGGCTTCTACAACATCAACGCACATAGTGGCCTCTTTTATTTCCACCCCCACCCGGATTGCCCCTTGGAATGGTCATTTGGTACGCTTGACGCCTCTTCCCGAAATGTGAAATTTCCCCCATTCCCATCCCACGTTACAATCCTATGGATGAGGATCAGGACTCCTGGAAAACGGTCCTCGCAGTCCAATAATACCGATTTTCAACCCATCAGGCTCCGACATGACCGCTCGCAGCATCCTTTCCTCCACCGCCAACGCCTCCGACGATACCGAGTTCTACACCCCTATGCCCGCCGGCTATAAGCCGGGTAAAACCAGGTACGTCGGGGTCTTTGGCACCGTCATGTCCGGTCTCGGCAAGGGGATCTTCGCCGGCAGCCTTGCCCGCGTGCTCAAGGACAAGGGCCTTACCGTCGCCCCCATCAAGCTCGAAGGCTACCTCAACCTCGACTCCGGCACCCTCAACCCCTACCGGCATGGGGAGGTCTTCGTCCTCGATGATGGCATGGAATGCGACATGGATCTCGGCACCTATGAACGGATGCTGGATCAGAATATGTCCCGATCCAACTTCGCCACCAGTGGCCAGATCTTCACAGCCGTCCTGGAGAAGGAGCGGCGCGGCGGCTATCTCGGGCGCGACGTCCAAATGATTCCCCATGTCACCGGCGAGGTGAAATCAAAGCTCCGTGCCCTCGCCGTCGAGTCGGATGCCGATGTCGTCTTTATCGAGATCGGCGGCACCGTCGGCGACGTGGAAAATGCCTATTACATCGAGGCCCTCCGCCAGCTCGCGTACGAAGAAGGGCCGGGTATTTTAGAGAGTTTTCGTTCAGACACTAATAAAAAG
>JBHHUV010000394.1:0-2650 GCA_046754005.1 Phycisphaerae bacterium
AAAGACCGTGTTCACAGCGATCCACCCGTGCCAACGCTCCTCTGTCCCTCCGGGACGGATTTCGCCGGATTGTACTGGACCGAGAATCCCTTCTCGGTCCCACCCCCCTTGTACTGGACCGAGAATCCCTTCTCGGTCCCACCCCCCTGGGAATCCCTTCCCATGTCTCTTCTTCTTCTTTAATTTTGACGTTTCGACGTTTCGACGTTTCACTCACCCCACACCCGGCACATCCCCCGTCTGCATCTCATGCATAATCAACAGCGACAGCAGCCACGCCAATAGCGACTCGGCCCCCTGGTTCCGGTTGACTCCCGTCGGCGTCAATCCGTCAAAACAGCCACCCGTCTTGAAATCAATCATCGTCAACCCCAGATCGTTCCGCCCCAGAAACCACTCGAAGCACCGCCGCATCTCGACCAGCCAACTCGCATCACCCGAGGCACGATACGCCGCCTTGCAGGCACCGATCAACGCGGCCGCCTCGACGGACTGCTGGTCATACGTCGGCTTCTCGACACCGCGTCGATGCCACCCATCGTTCCCAATGAACGAAATATGACCATTGGGAGAAGTCTGAATATCCAGCAGCCACCGAAGAACACGTAGCCCCCGATCCACCATCTCCGGTTTCTTCAATACATACCCCGTGATGATCAGCGCCTGCGGAATACGCGCATTGTCATAGGTCACGATCTCCTCCGACCACGGCCAGTCCGGTGATTCCGCCCCGGCGATGTCGGCATCAACCTGGCCGGCAAGATCCACAAGCAGCCCGTGGGCATCAGTATCCTCCCCGTGAACCCGCAGATAATAGTGCAATCCCAGGATCGCAAAGGCCCGCGTCCGCAATGGGCGATCAGCCTGAAATGTCGGATGCAGCCGCCGAAAGAGATTCTCGGCCAGCTGCATGCTCGCGGGTTCGGGTGCATGTGCGATCAGATGCCCCAGCGCCCACAGAATACGCCCCTGGCAATCGTCGCTGCCGTCGTCCTCGAGCCACCGCCGATCGTAGGACATGAAATTTCGAAATCTACCGGTGTCTGATACCTGCCCATAGTGGAGATAGGCCAGATAGGTGCGCATCAGCGGCAAAACGGATTCATCCTGAAAGAGGGACCAGACCATGCAGCAAACGACCAGCGCACGCGCATTATCGTCGGCGGAATATCCATGGTGCCGATCAGGCGTCGCATAGACGCTGTGCTGAAGCAGGCCCGTATCGTCGGTCAGCGTGTTCAGATGGGCCAGCCTGAGTTCCGGAAGTGACATGCGAAGCAGGCTTCTGGGCTCAGCAGGACCGGTGGCACGCTGGTCGCGGAAGACCTGCCTGGTCTCTTCAAAGATATCGACGTGGCGCCGTGCGACAGTCGGCCAGATCATCTGCCGACCATAATCGTACGCGGCCCTTTGCATCCGTTCCCGCCGATCCCGATCGGCAAGCAGCGAATGGAAGCCACGGGCGAATCCGTCCACGTCGTCAAAGTCAACGAGGATGCCCCGATCCTCGGCCAGCAATTCCTCGGCATGCCAGTAAGGCGTGGACACCACGGCCTTGCCAGAAGCTACCGCGTAGGCTAGCGTGCCGGACGTGATCTGCTCCTTGCCCCGATACGGCGTCGTGTAGATATCCGCGGCCTGCAGGTAGGCGCGAAGATCGTCGATCGAAACATAGCGATTGTGAAACGTCACGTTCTTTTCGATGCCCAGCTTCGCCGCCCGACTCTCCAGAGACAGGCGATAGCGCTCCCCCGACTCCCGCTTCACCCCCGGATGCGTCGCCCCCAGCACGATATACACAAGCTCGGGAAAGTCGGGCACCACCCGGGCTAGTGCGTCCAGCGCCACCTCGATCGTCTTGCTTGGGCCGAGCAGACCGAACGTCAGGATCGTCGGCCGGCCGCTGATGTTGAAACGAGCCTTGTGGCACTCCGATTCACCAAAGGGAACGTCGGGCACTCCGTGCGGAACGACGCGGATGGCGCCGGCATCGACGTCATAGACCTCCGTCAGAATTTCCCGCGCCTTTTCGGCCATCACGATGACGCGCGTACTCCGACGGCAGATCTGACGAAGCACATCCGCCTGTTTCGGCTCGGGCTTCGAGAGGATCGTGTGAAGCGTCGAGACCAGCGGCTTCTCCAGCCGGTCAAGCAATTCCAGCAGGGCATCCCCCCACTCGCCGCCGAACAGGCCGTATTCATGCTGAAGCGAGACCAGATCGACCATGCTGTTGTTGATGATCTCGGCGGCATCGCGATAGTCCTGTCGACGATGCTGGTTGATGCGAAGTGCCACCTCGGGACCGTAGCCGTATCCCTCCGGCCGATCGTCCATCGCCGCGATCACCACGTCCCGCGCCTCGGACAACGGACGATCATACACATCCCGCGCAATCGCCGTGGCCAGATCGTGCGAATAGATCCCAATCCCACACTTCCGTGGAACATAGGAGCCAATCAGAGTAACGATGTTATGCGGAGGAGAAGCCAACCGGTCGAATCCCATGTCGTTGCCTAGGAATGATCGTACAAACCAACCATTCTACATGTTTTCAGAAAAATGACCATCCAAGGTGAAGGGTAGAGTATTGGGTGGGTCCATGACACATGAGGCGGTGGACCGACAGCCGTGCCGGCATCTGTGGCAC
>JBHHUV010000395.1:0-2649 GCA_046754005.1 Phycisphaerae bacterium
CGCGTGTGCCGAATCCTAAGCGTGGCGGTGCCGAGGCGAACCGGCGCGTCGAGATCTTCCTGGTCTCCAGCCGCGAGCAGATTCCCGGTGATGAGACAGTCGCGCAATTAGATGAATAGCGATTAGGAACTGGGAACGAGTAATGGTAGGATGGGTCATCAGACCCATCTGCTGATCCTGTGGCACGCTGGACCGAGAGTCATTTCTCGGTCCTTTTTTCAAAAGAGAAATTCTTCCTTTGCAGGGCCGGCTTCAGCCGACCGGCGTTTACAGCCGACTTCAGCCGGGTCGGGTTCCACGGCGAACCAATCATTCTCAGTCGGCGTTATCAGGGTTTGAGTCATGGTATGCCCAGTTGTTGATCACGGCCCAACCGACTTAATCCTCATCCTTGCTGTCGTCTTCCTGGTCCTTGTCACTACCGTCGTCACTACTATCATTGTTGTCTTCGTTGCTGTTTGCGCTATCGTCATCCAAGGCTGCATCTTCGCTTGAGTCGCTGGAATCATCCTCGTCACACGAATTTTCCACGTGCAGCCGGCCGATCGTCAACGTATCGATCTCGAAGATGTCGGATTGCGGTAGGAGGGACCACGGATCGAGCGGCGTGACGACGATCCGGCGAATCCCGACGTCGGAGATGATCCCTACGAATCCCTCGATTTCATAGACGTCTTCTATATTGGGGGGCATGTCATTGGCCAGGATCGTCGTGGCCTGCTGCCCGCAGCGTTCCATCACGTCGATCCGATACACTGAATCCAGCGAGCGCTGATCATCGAAGATCCAGAATCCAACCGCTCCGGCCCGGTCGTCGTCGGAATCGAACTCCAGCGTCGCCTGGTCGCCCATGACGAGCGTGCTCATGAAGGCCTTGCCCTCCCAGATGTAAAAACCGTGTGGATTAAAGATATAGGGACCGGTGTGACCGTTTCCTGCGAGGATACTGGTCGCAAGGCTCGCCCCGAGGTGGAACTCCACCGAGTCGACCTCCAGTGCGTGAACCTCGCTCTCGACGGGAAAGGCGCTGAGATCGTCGAAGTCGATCAGTTCATACGAGCCAAGATGATGGTTCGTGGCGATCGTGTTCAGATAGTGTGCCTCGCCGTCCTGGCCCGTTCCCTCCGGCTGTAGAAAGAACGATATATCGGCGCTGGCGGCGCGGCTGATGTCGATCAGCACGATCACGGCGGTCAATAGGATCATGTGTTTGAACTGTTTGCTCATATCTGTTCCTCGATCAGTGAAACGTCTGGTTCCAATCCCCGGCAATCGGACGCCTGCCCGCTCGCCGCCGGTCTGTACAATCGCCTATTCGTCTCTCTTGTGTGGGGGCTCGGGCGGATCATGCCCGATGAGATTCGCGAGATCGGTCGTTCCAGGGCATCCGCTCCGGTATCACCGTCCGCCATGCGAAACATACGATCCAATCGCCGCTCGGACAATCGACCCAACGTCGGCGACCGGTAACTGTGAGCGGATTGCTTGTGACTGGCTACCGCCCCTATCCAGCGATAAAGCCATTACAATTCCCGGACCGGAAATCGGTCCCCTCCGGGAATGGAAGGATTGAGATGAAACTCACGCCGCTCTCCGTTGCCGCCCTGCTGGCATGGATCCTCTCCGTCTGCATCCACGAATTTTGTCACGCGCTGGTTGCCTACTTCGGCGGCGACAAGTCGGTCCGCGACAAGGGCTATCTGACACTTGATCCCACGCGGTTCATCGATCCGATCTTCAGCATCGCGTTGCCCGCCATCATACTGATGATGGGCGGCTTCCCTCTGCCCGGTGGGGCGGTGCGGATCGACTGGTCACTGCTCAAGTCCGAGCAATGGCGGCGCTACGTCTACGCGGCAGGTCCGGCGAGTAACTTTCTGCTGTATCTGCTCTTCGCTCTGCCGCTGCACCCGGCCCTCGGTCTGGTGGACGGCCGCGCCGGATCGCAGCCCGACTGGGTCTATTTCCTGGGGGCGATGGCCTACCTCAACTTTTTCGCGACGCTCTTCAATTTGCTGCCCATCCCGCCGCTCGATGGATACGGCATCATCGAGCATCGCTTCAGCTTCGAGACGCAGCGCCTACTCCGGCAATACGCCATGCTCGCGATCGGCGGCCTCTTTCTTCTTTTCTATACCGTGCCCGCGGTCTGGATGCCGTTCGGGATCATGATCAATCTCGTCACCGATACGCTGGGTTTTCCCATGGATCTGATCTCGGATGGATTCAACTACATCCTCTTCAACAAGCTTCCGTAGCCAAGGAGTCTGGGCGTCGTTTTCTTCAACAGGCAACGGCCTTCCAAGCTTTGGTTTTGGCAATCAGCGCAGCGCGCCCCATCAGTGACGGTTTGTGAGACTGCAAAATAGATTGGCCTCTATTGCATCCTTAACATTTCTGAAGTACCTTCGCCTGTTGTTGCCGTAAGGCGGCGGTCCGGTATCCTTAGAACTCCGGTGATCTGTTTGTGGTTGGTACGGACCAGCCTGCGGGGTCTTCCCTTGGCGCGGACCCTCCGGTGATTGGATCCAATTGAACCCTCAAGATCGTCTATCACGGGAGGCCTTTAGTTCAAAGTGTAGCTCAATCGTACCTGGAGAGGTGGCCGAGTGGTTTAAGGCGGCGGTCTTGAAAACCGCTGAGTCGAAA
>JBHHUV010000396.1:0-2638 GCA_046754005.1 Phycisphaerae bacterium
CGAAAAAAACCGCGAAGGCTCGGAAATTCCGATACGGGCTGATTTGGCATCCGACTTGATTGATTGGGCATCCGACCGGCTTGAATCGCTTAGACGCGAAGCTAGGGCGGCTGGCAAGCCGATACCGGCGCGGATGCCGCCGGACGCGCCGCTGTTCAACGTACCGAAAGCGCTGGTGCATGTTTTCGACCGTGATTTGAAAGCCGCCGGAATTCCGAAAGTGGACGAACGCGGGCGGACGGTGGACGTGCACGCCTTGCGGCATACCTTCGGGACGCACCTGAGCAAAGGCGGCGTGACACCGCGCACGGCACAAGCGGCGATGCGGCACGGCACCATTGATCTGACGATGAACACCTACACGGACCCGAAACTGCTGGACGTGGCAGGCTCGCTCGACGCGCTGCCGGAGCTGCCGTTGAACGCGCCCGACGATGCCGAGCGGCAACGGATGACCGGCACGGAAGCGGCTCGGGCGCTTGCACCAATGCTTGCACCAGATTCCAGCAATCGGTGCATATCAAGGGCAATTCCTGACAAAACGGCGGCTGTGGAAAATCGGGACGATGCGATGGGCGACGATTGTAACATCAAGCGTGGCAAGCCGTTGTCAAACGCTGACGACGACAGTCTTAAAGCGGGCGAACGGACTCGAACCGTCAACATCCAGCTTGGAAGGCTGGTGCTCTACCATTGAGCTACACCCGCAAACGCGGTTTTGATGTCTCGCCTCGGCGAGCCCTGGCATGACCATTCGCCTGACGGAGATGGTGGTGCTGGCCGGAAAGCTGCTGGATTATAGTAACGGGAAGGCCGTCGATGGCAACACATCGATGAAAGGGATTCCTTGGATGTGTTTCACGCGGACCGGTGGGATCGGTTGGCGATCAATCCCACACGGCTCGTTGCATGAGAATCCCGTGGGTAAAGATCCATTACGGTACCCATGGAATCAGGACACCAATTATTGAATATCAGGCATCCAGTGTTCGAGGTCGTCCGCTTGATGTCAACACTCACGGCGTTGGTTTCAATCAACACACGAAGGCCTCCGGTGGCGAGCACACGGGGGCCTTCGTGGACACGGATCGGTTGTATTGATGCACGGTCCTATTGAGTGGAACCGTGTTGCGCAACCACTCTCAACCCGACAGACCGGTCAGGATATCCGAGGCCAACTCGTTGAGCTGTTGAGCCTCTTCCGGAGAAATTGCCCCTTCGTTCATTTGCTGCTCGGTGATTCCGAGGAAATTGTTCACGGCCTGAACGGCCTCGTTATTTTTTCCCTGAAACGTCGCATCCAAGGCGCTGAGGATTGGCGCCGTCTTCGCGTCGCTCCCATTCGACCGGCTGTTCTGGATGTTCACTCGGAAGATGTCGTCTAGCAGTCGGCCCAGCTTGCCGGAGACCGTCCCCGGGTTGTAGATGTGGCAACCGCTGTCGATGACTTTCTTCAACAGCCCAAAGGTGATTTCATCCTCAAACAAAGTCAATCCGAGCGGATTCACCTTTCCACCCACTAGGCCATCAACACCTGCCTGAAGCACGTACCCCACCTTGTTGGAGCCCACCGGTGGAAGCAGCGCACATTCATCAACAGGGAATCCGCCGGTTCCGCCGCCGGGTGGCGCCGTTACAGCGAAGCCTTCGACGCTCGAAAGTTCCGAATCAAGCTCCACATACGGGATGATCGCCAGTTCGAGTTCACCTGCCTTCAATGGCTGGCAGAGAATGTCGGTGATGATGGCGGCTTTCCCGTAGACCTTCAGGTCCACGACGCCCGGCACGTCGTAATCCACATTCGTGGACGAGAAGTAGTCGAATTCAAAAATACCGTCACACGTACCACGCCCCCCGGGGCAATCCAGTCCGATTCGTGCCGAGGCACTTCGGAACTCCGAGTAGGCAATTTCCCCCGCGGCGTCCGACGTCCCCTCGAAACCAACCGACAACTCCAGGCTCGGGCAAATGCAGATCAGCGTGTCGGGGATGCACACCGGAATGATCGGAAAAGTCTTGATCTTCTTCTCCGCGCTTCGCGTGAACGGTTTCTTGACAAGCACGTCGATGCCCAGATCGGCCTCCACGCCGCCGTTGATGATCAGGCGAAATTTCTTCACCTTGAAGGAGCCGATCTTCAAGGCGAAGTTGATGTTCGGTTTGGGATTGAAACCGAAATCGAAGTTTGCGCTGACCCGCAGTTCGTCATCATCCAACAGGGTGATCTGGTTGGTTGAGGCGGCCTGCTCGGCATTCGTCATGAAGCTGAGCGGATAGTCGCGCAGGTCGATGTCCAGCTCCTGGAAGACTTCCTCCAGCGCAGCGCGCTGACCCTTCAAAGTCACGATGTTTCCGGTAGTCCCGATCGCGGGGCTGGACGATTGTTCGGTGACTTCCGCGACTCGTATGAAGAACGGGTCTCCATTCGGTCCTGTGCCGATGACAATGTCGCCCGGGACGAAAGGCTCGGGGTCGTCCGCGACCGATTGGTAGGTCATACTGTTCTCAGTGACATCCATGACCCATTGCGATTGCGGGTCGATGGGCCGAACCTCCGGTGCGAGGATGGCGGTCTCTGCCACTGGACCAACGGTCACCCGCACTTCGTCCGCCCCCACTTGGCCACTGTCATCCACCA
>JBHHUV010000397.1:0-2634 GCA_046754005.1 Phycisphaerae bacterium
GTCGGCGGCGCCCATTATTACCTGGCCGTGGCCAAGTTCTTCCTGGACAACATGGGCGGCACCTACCAGGGCACCGTTCGGATCGAGCGTGGCGGTACCGTGACGACGCCACCCATTCAGACCCTGCTGCTGAACTTCGCCGGTGGACCCCTTACGATCGTCAACGAGGGCACGTTCAATCTCGATCCGTTCAACGCCGCCGACATCGATCCCGCCTACAGCGGTGCGACGGTCACGATCAAGAATCGCATCGTCGAAGTCGTTCGCGAGAACTTCAGCGGCACCGGCATCGTGATCGTCAATTCCGACGACAATCCAAGCCTCGCGCCGGGCACCTTCAGCACCATCCACTTCGGCGCCTTCAGCGCGACCAAGTTCGGCGTGGCCGACGGCGTGGACCAGGGGAATCGCGACATCTGCGATGACGGCATCGTGTTCACGGACAAGTTTGACGATCCGTTCGCCGCGCAACCCTCGATCGACGGCATAGCCGTCGCCATCGGCAACGTGGCCGCACACGAGGCCGGTCACCTGCTCGGCCTGAACCACGTGGCCGACATCACCGCGCTGATGGACAACACGGGTACGGCCAGCACGCTTCTGGCGGACCAGGATTTCAAGACGGCTCCGCTGAGCCCCTCGGTCTTCCCGACCGGCATGCAAAACGCCCCGGCCTACCTCGCCCGAGTGATCCCGTAACTCTACAATGTGGGTCATGGTGCGTGATTTGCTTTTTTCCAGGTCTGTCCCGGTCATAGACCACTTTGCCAATCAATTCCGGGTACAGGACAAGGTCGGCGGGTGTTGTTCGGAGCCTCAGGTGTCAGCGTGGGATCCTCGCGGGCAGATCGCCGGCCTTCGGACCCGTTCGCTTGTGCCGGGAGGGCTCGGATTATTCCCACTCGCTTGCCCTTGACCTCGCTTTGCTCCGTAAAGGGTAAACGTTCGGGGCTCGGATTGGATGCCCCGTCCTTGCAGCGCGATATACGGACTCTGGATATCCATAATCCACGATGGTATATCTCCCCTTCATTCGCATCTGACTGATCGTCTTTAATGCTTGCTCGAACAGGGATTATGGATCCACAATACTGATGTATTCTGTCCGAATGCTCTTTCTCAGGCGAATACGACTCCAGTCAAATTAGGGTATTTACCCCAATAGGCGCGGCGGGGGCCGTTCGGGTACACTGATGTGGTTAATGGAGCCAACGGGCGGAATGCCTGCTTATAGGTGAGGAAAAAGGGGGAGCGAGCGATGATGCCCTGGACGGAGGAGAAGGAGATGCGAGGTTCCATAGGGAAAATGGGATCGTAGGGTTGATCTGCATCCGCCTTCCTGATAGCATACGTCCCTAGGGAGAGTGAAATGAAGCAACGGGGCTGGGAAAGAATGCAATGCGCCGCGCTGGCGCTGACGGTCGTGATCAGCGCGGCCGTACCGATCCACGCGGCAACGATCACGCTGAGTGATGTGGCCACCAATGGATACGATCCGGCCACAATGACCGCCACTCTCGATTTTATGCTCGACTCGGCCACGCTTCCGGCCACGCTCACATTCACCATCAGGAATCAGGCCGCTCCTGTGAATCTCGACATCATGGAGATCCTTTTCAACGTGCCGAATGGCGTGACGGGGATTGCCGTGACGAATCCGCAAGGCTGGGCGGTGAACTGGTTGGAAGACGGAATGTGGGTCGACGGCTTCGGATCCTGGGACGCCCAACTCATGGACGCGCCCGGCGGGGGTATCAAGAAGATCAAGGCCGGCCAAACAAAAGCGTTTACGATCGATCTTGCGGGTAGCGGCGCCATTTCGGACCTCGATTTCGTGACTGAGCTCTCCGCGCCCCAGAACAGCACGGACATGGCCGTCATCTCGGGCGCGAGGTTCGTGAAGAATCCAATCGACGGCCACGGCGCGGCGATCCCGGAACCTACCACACTTTCCCTTCTGGCTATCGGTGGCCTGGCATTGCTGAAACCCCGCCGGAGAAGGCGGTCGCGTTAGAACCCCCAACTTCCCATCAGTCAGAACAGAGCGCGTCGGGTGTCATTCTTCCACGACCTCCCGGCGAGCGCTGCGAAGATTATCAAGGTTAGTAGTATGGTTGAGATTTGAGTTTCGAGTGTTCGCGCCGGTTGGGAACCGGTGCCACAGGACTGTCAGGACGCACGCTTAGTCAGTGGCTTCCTCAGTCGAAGATCAGTTCGATGCCGACCTTGTAGCCGCCGATGGTTTGGGTGCAATGGATGACTCGGCCCTTCATGACGATGTGGGCGGCATCGGGGTTGAGTTCGATGATCACCTCGCGATCGACGGGAATATCGTATGACGCCTTGGCGGACAGGCCTTCGAGGGAGACCTCGAGGAGCGCGAGGCTCCAGAAGCCCATCTCCTCGTGACCGTCCACGGTCAGCTTCAGTTCGCCCTGAAGGGGATAGCGCTGCGAGCGTCGAAATCGTACATCGCGAGTATTTCCTGGCGCGACGGTTCGTTGAAGGAATCGCCACCAGTAATCCTTCGTGATCAGTTTGGTTTTGGATCGTGTTCCTGACATTGCAACCGTTCCTTCGGTCGAGATCCTATGAACATCACACACGGGCCCTGTGCATGCGGCCCGAAGGATG
>JBHHUV010000398.1:0-2613 GCA_046754005.1 Phycisphaerae bacterium
GGACCGGAAGCAAAATGGAAATCAGCAGCGAAATGATCGCGATCACGACGAGCAACTCGATGAGCGTGAATCCTCGATCTCGTGACGATGGGCTGTCTGTATGATATTTCATGGCACTTGTTCTCCAACATTCGCCGCAGTCCCACACTCAGGTGGTCTCGCGAACCTTAGAACCAGTTGCCCCCAGGGATTCAACCGCCGGCGAGGACCAAGTTAACGAACATGGCGATATCGACGCCGTCGATCGTTCCGCTGGCATTCGTGTCTGCACGATTTCGATCGCAGCCAGGATGCGCCGCGGCATATCCGCTCGCATCGATCAAGGCCAGTGCGAACGGGCCGATGTCTTGAGCATTGACGGCACCGTCACAATTCAAATCTCCAACCGTATCCGCGATCGTGAAGCTGAAACTGCCAGGCGCTAATACCACGGCCGCCGCGGCGACCGGCGACGGCATGGTTGGGCTGTTGTTCGCGATGAGCACGTTGGCGATCGGATTTTCCAACTGGAACGAATAGGTTCCGCCGGTGGCTGGAGCGGGGAATGATCCTTGCAGCACGATCTGCGGCGTTCCGCCCTGCCCCACGTTTGAGATGACATTAGGGTTCGTGGCGATGGTCGTCCCCACGGCGCCCATTGCGTTTTGTGCGCCACCGATTTGACGCAGATCAAACTGCCCCAAGACGCCGCGCTGGAGGCCGACATAGCCCGAAGGTTCGGCCCCCTCGCCGGGGTTGCTGATGCCGGCGGGACGATTGAAGTTGCTCATCGTGGCGTCAATGCTCGCCGAGTTTCCCGGTGGTATGTCGAAGGACTGCGGATTTGTGACATTTTGAGCGAGATCACAGACGATCAATGCCAATCCCACATTGTCAGCCGCCGAGGCGCTCGCCTTGATCGTCCAGTCCACAGTCGATCCGGCTGGCACCGTCTGGCCGTTTTGGGGGGATTCGAGCATTAATGTCACGGTCGGAACCGCGTAACCGACTCCGGCCAACCCCAGAATAACGGCCACATAAATAATGGATTTTGGCATCGCTGTTATCTCCTCAATAATACACCGGCGGGATCACCTCATGCCGGCAGTCTCGAGTACGCATCGTAATAATGAATCGCCAGGCCGCTGCACCCGGGTTCAAATCCGAGCGCATGCCGCAACGTGGTCAACTGGTCCTGTACGTATTGTCGGGGAAAGACGCCGAACGTCGTACCGTCCTCGACCTCCGGCTGTGTGCCGAGTTCGACGGCGGCAAACACATCGACGCCGTAACGCTGGCCCAATCGGAACTCATCGTGACACAAGGCAACCACTCCGTCCGGACCGATCACCCGCTCTCGATAAGACATCACGCCGACGTTTTGCGCGCATTGAAAAATCGCTTCCGCAAGCGACACGGTCCGGCCATCCACCTTCGAGGGGAATTCCGGACTGCCATCGCCCTTGCGAAGATCCCACCAGAATGGAATGTCGAGACCAAACTCCAGGCCCGCCGCCTGCGTTCGCCTGCGCAGCTCGCGATTGAGCCGCAGATAATCGTCGATCACCTTCTGTCGTGTGCGGACGTCGGCCCATTCCGGAAGCTGGTAGGGTTCGTTGTCAAGGTGCAAAGCCGGGTATTGTTCTTCGGGCGAAGCCGTCCGATTGAACCGCTCCAGGGCGTCCACCAGTCGAAACATTCGCTCATGATTTCTCGGAAGCACATATTCAACCGCGCCATCGAGGGCGTGCATGAGAATGCCCGCGCGATGGGCCGCCTTGTTCAATGCACGTTGTTCGGCCACGTGCCGGGGTTGGATCGTCTCGTCTTCATAGTCGTATGGAAACTCAAAAAAGAGATCGGTGATCGATCGCGCTCGGCAGAATTCCAACAACGACTCTCGTTTCGAGACATCGATCAGGATCCGATCCGTGTTCCAGACCCACATGACCTGCCGCCGCGGCTCGGGTGAAGGGCGCGAGGGTTTCCATTCCTGGGGTCCGTCCGTCGCGCGCCATCGCATGCGCTGAATCGCAACCCAGGCGGCACCTCGGCCCTCGAAGGTGAGGCGAACCGGCCCTCGGTGCAATCCCCTCAAACCGGCTGGAATCGGAACCCTGAGAATCTGCCAGCGGCTGGAATCGAGCTGATCCCGAACCAGGGTCGCCAGGGTTTTGTGGGTTGGACGCCCGTGGTCACCCGCCGTGTGTGTGACGTGGATCCCGATCTTCCGCTCGCGGAGTTCACCGATCAGTTCAATATCCAAAAATCGCGGGACAAACCGCTCGGTCTCGCCGAGTTCCTTCGATGCGACATCGCCGCCGGAGAACGGCGGCACGACGATGGCGAGCCCCTGATTCGGAGAATCACTGGACACATCGACACGCCAACTCATCGCCGCTGGTTTGCCCTCAAGGCTGAACCGATCGCGTATTTGATCCGGCCGACTGCCGACGACCTGAAAATAGCCGCCCCCGGCAGTTCGTACCGATCCAAAAAAATCGGCGATGGCTTGATCCCGCCCATGTGGTGGATCGGCCCTCACCACGGGCGACAGTGCCCCTGTCAACACCAAGGCACCCATGCAGAAACGGCGCGCAAGCCGCGGCCCATGAGTCATGGTCTCATCCACCT
>JBHHUV010000399.1:0-2606 GCA_046754005.1 Phycisphaerae bacterium
GTGGGTGCCATACGCGTTTTCCTCAGCCGGCTTCAGCCGGGATTTCACGACTCAAGAGCCCGGCTGAAGCCGGCTGAGGGTGCTTTGATGCGCCTTGAACCACCGACTGAAGTCGGTGGCAAACACCGGTCCGCTCCATCATTGATTATCCCCATCGATCCCCTGAAACTCAACCCGGAATCAATCCTATCGCACCATCAAGTACAGAATCGCCGAATATCGAATGATTCATTCTCGGACCCCAGCGCAAAATCTTCCCAATCCGGTTACACTGCGGGGCCCGCCCGAGTGATCGCGGGATTCAGACCGCCTCCGACGTTCCCCTGTGGTGCTGCAGGATCGGTGGAAGCACGCCTCATAACAGTCGAAAGGACGCATCCCATGAACTCAAACGCAATAACCTTTCGAATCATGGGCCTGGCCGCCACAGTCCTCCTCTCATCCGCCGCGACCGTGCACGCATGGGGAGAAGATGGTCACGCCATCGTCACACACCTTGCCATCGATGCGCTGCCCGAATCGATGCCCGCTTGGATCAAGACCCCGGAGATCCGTGCCCGGCTGGTCTATCTTTCAGCGGAGCCGGATCGTTGGCGCGGTCAGAACAGCCCCCAGGTCGGCCATGCAACCTACGCCGACCACTACATCGACAAGGAACACCTCCACCCCTATGGCCTGACCCTGAAGACGCTGCCGTCGTTTCGTCGAGAATTCACCGATCTGATGGCTGCCCTGAGAGTCAAATCGCCGGACAAGTTCGAGCAGCGTGACATCAAAAAAGATACGAACTACACCAAGCTCTCGCCGGGCATGTTGCCCTACCGGATCGCCGAATCCCAGTGGACCATCGCGGCAAGCTGGACGCAATTAAAGACGTTTGAAAAGTATCGCGACCGCGTCACCCAGTCGATGATCGACAACGCCCGACAGAACATCGTCTACCACATGGGAATCATCAGCCACTTCGTCGGCGACGGCGCCCAGCCGCTTCATCTGACAGAACATCATCACGGTTGGGTCGGTCCGAATCCCAAGGGCTACACACGTGACCACGGTATTCACGGCTACATCGACAGCGGCATCCTCCGCCACCACGCCATCAGCTACGACAGCCTGATGAGCCGGCGGCGGCCCGCCCGCGCGATTTCGACCGAGAAGTATTGGCAGGACATCTGTAGTTATCTATATGAAACATTCGAAAAGATGGAGCCGCTCTATGCCCTGGAGAAATCCGGCAAACTGAACGAGTCGGAGGGCAAGGACTTCATCGAGGATCGGCTGCTGACAGGCGGGGCGGCCCTCGCCGGCGTCTGGGTCGCCGCCTTCGAAGGCGCCCACATCGACCAGTTCCGTGTCAACCAGCTCAAGGAATGGGACGGCCGCCTCCCCGGACGCGCCGCGAAAGCCATGCCCCAATCTATCAAAGCCAGCCGCTGATACCAAAGTTTCCAGAATCGGGTGCCATGCTTACACATCCCGGCAGCATGGGATGGGTAAGCATGCCCAACACCCACCCTCGCACACCGGAACACTTCTGTTTTTGTCTTTGTTGTTATTTCGACTTTTCGATGTTGCGACTTTTCGACGTTTCGACGCCACCATCCGAACGCCATTCCGATAGCACGACAATCGTCTCGTCCAACAGAAGCAGCCGCCCCGGCGACAGGGGCGAAGTGATATCGCCTAACGCCTTCCGGGCCTCAACCTCCGCGGCCCTGGCCCGATCCGGTTTCCCTTGCTTGCGCAACACCTCGGCCCAACGTCGATAGATCTTCGCACGAATCCATCCCAGCGTCTGCTTCGCCCGAGACCGTATCGCCTCCGACTCGTCTTTGAACCACTGCCCCACGAACGCATCAACCCGAAGGCTCAGGCTCAGCGCCGCCGGAAACCGATCCAGATCGGCCAACGCCCGACACCGCTCCACACTCATCAGAAAATCCACACGCCCCGACGCACCCGTCCCGATCGCGGGCCGCAATAATTGCAACGTCCGCTCCGGTCGGCCCGCCCGGCGATAGGCCGCGCCCTGCCAAAACTTCGCCGCACCGGCAATCCCGACGACCGGATCATCCACATACAACGCCAGCCCGATGCAGGCATCGGTCAACAGGGCCTTGTCTTCTTTGGAAGAACCCTCACCGGCCAGGGCCCGAAACATCTTCGCGAACGCCCGCAGCATCTCGATCCGATCCTCCGCGGCAAGCACCACCTCGTCGTCGAATACCTTCGGCAGATCCTGCAGAGCAGACGCCGCACAATCCAGATGGTGAAAACCCCGATCAACCGTCGCAAGAATACGTTTGTCACTCCGCTCGAGTCCCATCAGGTTGAGCGACAGGGGACGGGCGCACTCCACCACCAACGCGCATCGGGCCGCCGCGAGACAGGCCTCCAGCCGTGCCGTGGCCCCGGCGGTTGGATCCACGGCCCTGTCCAGTTTGTCGCAGGGAGACGCGGGGGAGGGCTTGGTGGCGGTCGGCGGCTTCGCCGGTCGGTCGGCCCCTGCCGCAATTGGGCTAATGCTGAGCATGGCCAGCCACAGGATCGCCGCTGTCGTCACTTCTTTCCGCATGATTTGACTCCCCGTATCGAACAAATAGGAC
>JBHHUV010000400.1:0-2580 GCA_046754005.1 Phycisphaerae bacterium
TCAAGAGGAGGAAGAGGCCAGACTACGCTCTGCGTGGGAATGCAAGCTGGACGCTCTGCGTCCTGTTTTCGTCCGAGGATCCACCGGTCCAATGCTCGACTGTTCCCCCTGCAACCCTCGCCGTCGAATGCCTCCGGCTCATGCGTGATAGCGAAATCACGGTTCTGGTCGTCTCTGAATCAGGCACGACACCTGACGGCATCATTCGTTTACAGGATCTCGTCCGCGCCGGCCTCGGCTGACTCATAACTCGTAGCTCATTATGATTCTCACCAATCGAACCCATCTACAGACAGCCAGAATCGAAACCATGATTCTGGGCGCCATCGCCGGCTGGCCGAACGAAGGGCTCCGTGTCTGTGTTCGTTACAGCCGCGGGGCGGACTTTTCGGGTTCGTGCTATTACGACTCAAACACGATCTATGTCAATCTCGGACGACACAACCGATATCCCTACCGGATGCAGACCCATATCGCCCGACCGGAATCCAATCGGACCCACTGGTGGCGTGATCTCTACGAATTGGAACTCGCGGGTCCGGAAGAGTTGGTTCTGTTCATATTCCTGCACGAGTTCTACCACTTTCTCGTTCGGCGCGCGGGCCGCAATGGCCGCCAAAAAGAGGGTCGCTGTGATCGATTCGCAACACGCATTCTGGTCGATGATTACGGCGCGATCGTGCGGGACGGCGGCGGGCGGCGTGTCGATCGTCGGCAGTGGGATTTTCAGGATCTGGATGGGTTTGTCGCCGCGGCTCGGAAAACGCGCGTTCAAAAGGGTGACGTCGTCGGCGATGGACCCCTCCGACAATCCGCCCGGGAAAAACAGAGAAAAACGTCCTCCAACGACCAATCCCTTCTGTTTCCAGATCCATAAAACCCAACATACGACCGAAGTCCTCATCGGGCTCATGGCATGATCAGGGTGGGGGTGAACGGATTGTGGTTTCGGATGATGAGATTGCATGTTCTTCTCCCGGCGGGCGGTCAGGGTTGTTCAGTCAGGAAATCGTACCTCGGTCCTCTCAACAGGCTTGTTTCGCCATGAGGGTGCTCCGTGCCTTCTTCCTGCCATTTGCCCTACATACTTGATCCCCGTTCCTTCTGGACAGAGACCGCCGAGCAGCGATTAGAAGAACCACCGGAATCATTACAGCCCCATCTTCATCCAGGGCTCAACCCCTGGATTGACACATAACATTATTTTAAATATAATGTTGGGTGTCTGGCGTAGTGCACTGTAGCGGCCCAATTCGGCAGAAAATTCTGTTATCTGATGGGGATGTGGGATTTTCCCTGAGTAGCGTGCATACAATTTCACGCGGAACGTATGGGATCGCCCCGGTTCGTGTTTAATCCGGCCCAGACCTGTGAAATCTTGTCTTCCACTCGCTGCGGCACCCCTTGACCGCGCCAAGTTCCCGGGGTGCCGCACGCCTTTTTACCCCAATCTTCCCCTGTGCTTCCGGTTCATCTCGCGCGAGAAGAAATTGAAAACATCGGGGCGCCTGTACTTCGGTCTTGTGAGACGGACGGGCTGTAGCTCCCTTACAGGGCTGTGTGTGTGTGGCTTGCTGACCCAGGGCGGCGCTGCGCGGCTTATCAGCCGCTTCGTTTTGCCCTGGACTGACATGTTGCGGCCCCTTCGGGGCGTAAAAAAGAGGCGTGTGATCCTGCCTAGTCGCGATGTGGTTATCCGGAAGCACGAGGGATTTTTTCTTCTGTTAATTTTGACTTTTCCTCAGATGTTCATCAGGTGATCGGGATTCTCTCGTGCGAACATCTCAACCACTTCCGCATATCGCCGAATGGCTGATGCAATCGCCTCTGTCTCATCTACAACCACTTCAGGCTCAATCAAGGGCGGCGTGAGAATGACCTGAAAGTAGAAATTGCGCCGTGACACAACAAAGCCCTGTAGCGTTGTGGATCGACAACGGATCGCAATTTGAAGCGGCCCGATGAGCAGATCGCGAGGCTCGCCGAAGAGCACTGCGGGCTTCGTTTTGGTATGTTCTCCCCGCTTGCGATCCGCGTCCAGAAGGCTGGCTACGATTTTATTACTCTGAAGGTGGCGATAAATGCCTCGGGGGAAGGATGTGGCCGGAAAGAGTTTCATCGACGAGACCTCGGGAAACGTCTCGCGATACTTTTGTTGAATATAACGCCGGACCGGGCTTTCTTTTGAATCCCGTATACCCGCCAATTCATACCCGAGAAGCGCCATCATCAGGCCGGCGACATGGTGCGAACCGAAATGACAGAGCGCGACATAAACGCCATTCCCCTTGCTCAGGGCATCGTCGATGTGAGACAACCCGATCAGCTTGATGCGATTCATCAGCTTGCCGCGTGGGATGCGATCCATGATGGTGTAAAACATCTTGTCGCAGCGGATCCGCATGAAGTAACGCCGGGTGACCCTTCGGTGCCAGGCGTTTGGGAACTCATCCTTGAAGAACGATCGCAGTTTCTGGCGGACGCGCCGGCGTCGCTTGTAGTCCACCAGGTATTCGAGGGTTCCAAAGAATTGCCCGAGCCGATACAGCCCGGACAAACTGAAGAGCCTGATCCAGCATG
>JBHHUV010000401.1:0-2572 GCA_046754005.1 Phycisphaerae bacterium
CTCCGGATGCCGGGACGGCTGTCGGTCCACCGCCTGATGTGTCATGGACCCGGCTGCACTGGCCACGCTCGGCCACTCCGTTATCATGGCCGACCGGGAGCAGACCGGCATTGATGAACCTTGATCCACCGACCGACAAGCCCAATTGTGTTGAACCGGATCCTGTGACAGATCTCCCCCGTGGTACATCCCTGACCGATTCGAACCGAACGGAAACCGAGATTCGATCGGCAGAGTCCGGCATTCAACCCCTCGGTCCTGAAGGCATGGTCTCACCTGTCCACCCCGCGCCATTGCCCTGGCTCCGCTCCGCCATCGGCGGGATGCTCATGGGCCTCGCCAATCTCGTCCCCGGCGTCAGCGGTGGAACCATGATCCTCATCATGGGGCTATACGACGCGTTCATCTCCGCTGTCGCCGACATCACCCGATTCCGCTTCACCCGGCACGGCGTCCTGCTGATCGGCATCATCGTCGGCGTCGCCGGGATCACCATCGGTAGCCTCGCCGGTCCCCTCGGCCGGTTGGTGGCGACGCATCCCATCGCAATGTATTCCCTTTTCATCGGGATGACATGGGGTGGGGCACCGATGCTGGGGCGGATGATTGCCCCTTGGACACGCGGATCGGGGGTTGCGCTGGCGATAGGTGTTCTGATCATGATCGGAATCGCCCTGATGGGGTCCGGGAGTGAGCGTGAGTCCGACGAGGCCCGGCTCGCCAGAAAGGCGGCGGTGGCGCGCGGTGAATTCGAACTTCATCCCGCCTACGGGTTAGACGTTGCCGCCGGTCTCCTCGGCATGAGTGCGATGGTCCTGCCGGGTATCTCTGGGGCCTATATGCTCCTGCTGCTCGGTCGATACGAGCAGATCCTCGCCGCCATTTCACTCGGCGTGAAATATATGCTCTCGTTTGGGAGCGAAGGCGATCCGGCGGCCTTTCACATCCTGATCCCGGTCGCCCTCGGCATGATCCTCGCCGCCGTCGGCGTGGCCAATCTGCTCAAGTGGCTGCTCCATCACTATGAGCGGCCTACGCTGGCGTGTCTGCTGGGTATTCTGATCGGCTCAGGGATTATGCTCTTCGGGCGCGTTCCACTGCAATCGGGTGCGGGCAATGCCGTCGCTGCGATCATGCTGATGGTGGGGTTCATTCTAACCCTGATCCTCGGTCGTATTGGAGCGGTCAAAGGGGACAATTCACCCTGATGATTCTACCAGCATTGATGCGCTCGAACGGGTCCATGACACAATCGGCGGGTGTAGTTCGGAGCTATGCCAGTGGACAGTTCCTAGTGGCGAGTGGCGAGTAGACAGTAACTAGTAGCCTCCCTAACAGGAAGCCCGTTGAAACGGGCTGAATGGATAGGGGTGCTTTTCACCGGTCCAAAGGGTCGGTCTGAAGCCCGTTTCGCGGGGAAGCCCCGTAAACGGAGCTTTTTGGAACCGTTCGCCGTGATTGAGTCATGAAAAGTCCGGCTGAAGCCGGCTGAGGAGAATTGGAGAGGGCGTCCACCACCGGCTGAAGTCCGGTGGCAAACAAAAAAACTGTTCGACTGAAGCCGGTATGGAATTCGTCGATTCTGTTGTGGACCCAACTCGAACCGATTCATTACTCGCCGCTTGACATGACCGGTCGATTCGGGGGTACAATGCCGATCAGACTGGAACACCTGTGATCTGACAACGATTCGAACGGCTTCCGCGTTGTGGGCGCACGAACAAAGCTCCGCATCAAGGGTGCTCGACGGGAGGCCGCCATGACGCTCATGGCTACCCAATCCATATGCCGCCCGGCTCCGGCCAAGGTCAACCTCTCCCTGTCCGTCCTCGGACGCCGTCCAGACGGATTCCACGACATCGAATCCTGGATCGCACCGATAGACTGGTGTGACCGGATCACGGCCACTCCCGGAAACGGGCCTGCCATCACAGTCGACGGCGACACCGATGGAATCCCCCTTGACGACACGAACCTTGCCATGCGTGCGGCCGAGGCCCTGGCACGCGTGGCTGGCCACGCGAACGATGCCGCCATCCGGCTGGAGAAGTCGATCCCGCCGGGTGCGGGATTGGGTGGCGGCAGCAGCGATGCCGCTACGGTCTTGCTGGCGCTCAATTCTTTGTGGAGCCTGAATCTTTCGACCAAGGCCCTCACCCCGATCGCGGCGGAAATCGGTTCAGACGTGCCGTTTTTCCTCGAACCGGGTTCGGCCATCATCCGGGGGCGCGGCGAACGAATCGAGCGGCTCGATCATTCCCCGCGCGGCTGGCTGGTCCTGATCGTCCCTCCATTTGGCATCTCCACCGGGGCGGTCTATCGGGTATGGTCGATGACCGGGGAGGCGGAATCGAACATGTGCCGCGCCGTGTCACACCACGATGCGCCCTGGTTGGATCCTTCGGTCGATGCGGCATCGCTGATGCCTCGGTTGTTTAACGACCTGGAATCGGCAGCCTTCACCCACGAAGGTACGACCTTCCGGCAGATCCGTCAACCGATCTTTCGGCGGATCTTACGGACAGGCTACACAATTTCCGCCGCAAATTGCGTAGACTGGCCCGCGTGATGG
>JBHHUV010000402.1:0-2564 GCA_046754005.1 Phycisphaerae bacterium
ACCCGCAGCGTCTCCCACTGGTTACGCATGTACGTAACCGCCTTGCCGACCGAGCGCTTACAAAGGGTCTACTACTTTGCCTTCTTTTTTGTTTTCCCTGACTCAAATCTGTCTCTCGACCGTCCGCAAATCATTATCGGACAGGCCCGTCCGTCATTCCTCCCCCCCGCGATGCTGCCCTCCCCTTCCACGATACGAGTTTGCATCCGGTGGAAGGTCCGACTTACCCAGCAAGCGGCGGGCTCGGCCAAACGTAAGCTTGTTCACAGTTGATACGGCGCAACAGAAGGGGCCAATCCGATTCCTTCGCGGCCCAAGCGGCCTAGTTGCTGGTAGGTAGCGTACCCGCAAGGCCCGGTGGGCCGGTCAACCTGCGGCGTGGTGCAGGTCAACCGGCGTTGGTGAGGATCCTACGCTTCCGGAATGTCCCGGCGGGCGTCGGCCGAATAGCTCGGCTGTCGAATGTCCCACGAAGATCGAGCATCTCCAAAGCGGCACGATCGTGCTTTAGGCCATCATTGACCTCTTTCTTCGCATCGTCCAAGTCGACGGAATCACCCGTTCATACGCGTGTCCTTTCACCGGGCCACCGAAGCTTCCTCGATACTCGGGCTATGGTTTGCGATGAGCCGGTCGGCTGTGTCTTTCGTGACGGTCGCCACCATCCTGATCATTGTCGCCTTCGTGCCCGTCATCATCACCGTTGTTGTCGTCGTTGACGTTAAACCCGGAGATCCGCATGAGATCGTCTGTCCGGCCATCCACCGGGTTGCTGTCGAAATCCAAAAGCGAATCGACCTGTGAACCGTGCTGAACAAAATAGAACGCCACACGCCCGGTTCCATCGAACACGAACCCGGTCGGCTCTGCTACGGGGTCTGCCACGGAAAGCATAGACACACATCCATCGGTTTTGATATCGCGGTCACTGCCATCCGGAAGACAGGCGTACACTTCTCCGAAATGAGCGTCTTCGACCACATAAAGGTTACCGGTATTCGGCTGAAACGCGATATTATCGACAGAATTGAAACGCTTGTCCCCTTCGATCAGACGGTTGACCACGATAACCGCGAACCCCTGATCCTGGGTGGCATCGGCCAAGTAGGTAAGCCCGGTTCTCGAATCGACCTGTTCACCGGTTCCCGTGGGGTTCGCATCGATCGCACAAACAACCTCACCAAAATGGGAAGCCCGCGATCGTCCGGTATTCGTCCAGCAGAACCGGATACCAGGGCCATCGAACGTGGGATCGGTGTGCAGGTCTTCGGGGCGATAGTAGCCGGTGGCGGCGTTCTGTGCGGCGTCACTCCGAGCATTCATCGGATCGACTGCCACCCACGCACCTTCTCCTACCTCGCAACCCTGTCCGTATTGAGGAAACGAGGAACTGCTTCTCTCTCGGCAGGATATTTGCATGGCGTAGGTCGCTCCCGAGCGAAGTGGCGAATCACTAAGACGCTCGATGGGACCGTCGGCAGCGTCATACGGAAACTCCGGCACGAATTTGAAGATCGAGCCGCCGTTGGTGTTCAGCGTGCCCGTGCCCGGACGAAGCTCATCGCCGGCAATGACCACCCCACTGGACCGGACGGTCATACCTTCCCAGGCCATCGTCGGTAAGCTAATTCGCTGTATCACGCTATGGCTCGGAGTGGGGCTATCCACGCCATCCCGAATGTCACCCGTGGTACGATCGGCCACCCAGTGATCGGTGGTGTGGAGCGGATCGATGATTTCGTAGGTACGGCCATCGTTGGTCTCTTCGTTGGCGAGGATGGTGCCCCAGGCTGTCGTGCGAATGCCATCGCAGCGAGACATGCCGTGGAGGATAGTTTCTACCGCACCGGTTGTCACGTTGACACGTTGTACGGATGCGTTGAACCCTTCAGCACCGCCGGGGGTAGTTCCGTTTCTGGTTTGCTCGATGCAAACAATCAGGTGCGTGTAATCACGATCGTTTGGCCAAAAGGTGATTTGATCGCCATGCATCGCAGTGTTGCGGGCTACAAACTCAGCTTCCAGCCCCTCAGCCAAGATCTGACGTTCGTCCGCGGAAGCATGTTCTCGCGACACAACATCCGCGTCGGTCGCCGGTGCCTCCGTCGGACTCTCAAAACCGAATAGCTTATACGACTGAGCTTCCAGCAATTGCTGCACTTCAACGCCAAAATCAGACGCTTGAACAAGTTGTCCAAAGAACAACATGCCCATGCCCATCACCAAGACCTGCTCGCACCATTTCTGGCTCATCATTTTCCGTCCTCCTTTTCGTTTTCGATTCGCTCGACACAACTCTCTGAAACCACGAAACACACGTCCGCGACTGCCGAGAATTGTACCGGAACGCTGCAAAGCGAGCGCAAAGGTGAAAACAATAACTGATGAAAAAATGATTAAGGGATGTCGGCAACGACGCTCGGTACACCGTCTGCCCTTCCCCCCCCTATTTCTTCTCTATCAGGCTCGTGACCACGCTGGGGTCGGCCAGGGTGCTGGTGTCGCCGATCTGGTCGGGTTGTCCCTCGGCGATTTTCCGTAGAATGCGGCGCATGATCTTTCCG
>JBHHUV010000403.1:0-2562 GCA_046754005.1 Phycisphaerae bacterium
CTCCTTTCGACAGCGCCCGCCAGGTAACTACGCCTATTTAGCGGAGCCAGGCGCGGAACGCAACCCACAGGCCCGTGAAACGAGCCCCATCCTCATTCTGTCGTGACGAAATGCCCGGCCGGAGCGAGAATAGGGCTTGAAACGGGCCATGAGCCATATGATATGTCGGGCTTCGGCCCAGCCTTATACAGCTAACGCCCGCTACCGTCCTCGTCTCCGACTTTGATTTCGACCTCTTGGATATTATCCCAATCCGACCCCCCCAAATCGGCATATTGGAACTTGAACCGTCGGCGGAGCCCTGGGGATTGCCTTCGGCCAGGTTGTGGATTCTCGTGAGGTAGTTGATCTTGGAACCACACTAACAAACAGCATCCTATGGGGCAATACCGATGGCGGGATGAATGTTCAGAAGGCTCAGATCTTCGATGTCAACGGCGCGCTTGGCCTCTCTGCCGTGACACATAGCTGCATCCAGGACGACCCCGGCGATCCCTCTATTCCTTTCAACGACGGGAGTAACAACAACATCGACGACGATCCTGTATTGTCGATCCGACCCGTGACAACTACCGCCTGAGCAGTTGCTCGCCGTGCATCGACGCGGCGAACAGCGATGTGGTGCCCTGCGACGAATTCGATATCGACGGCGATATGGATCCAAATTCCGAGTTAACACCGGACCTGGACAGGCTGGAGCGTGTCCGCGATGACCTGGGTACGACGAACACGGGTGCAGGAACGATGGGCGCGGTTTGCCATTTGATGACTAACATGGACAATCCGCATTTCTTGGACATGGGGGCCTGCGAATTCCAAATCAGGGGCGATATGAATCTTGATGAGCTTGTCAATGGGGATGATATCCAACTATTCATCGACTGCATCCTGGCGGGGACCTCGGCGCTGGGAATCTGTTTCCTCGGCGACATGAATCAGGACGGCGATGTGGACATCGACGATGTGCCCTGCTTTACCGACGTGCTTCTGGGAGACACGGCCTGTGTGTCCTGCGGAGGAGGCGGCGCCCGCCCGGGTTCCAACGACTGCAACGGCAACGGCAGGCCCGATGTGACCGATGTGTTCTTCGGCACCAGTCAGGACTGCAACCTGAACGGCGTGCCCGATGAGTGCGACATCGCCGGTTGCCATGGTGATCCGGCCTGCGGTGATTGCAACGGCAATGGCGTGCCGGATGCGTGCGACATCTCATCCGGCATCAGCGCGGACGGCGATGGCAACGGAATCCCCGATGAATGCGAGGGTCAGCAGGCCCAAAGCGGCGGATCGGGCAGCGTGCCCACACTCGAAGCCTACAACGCATTCTACGACTGGTGTCTCACACAGGAATGGGGACCGCACGCAGGATGCACCTGCAGCGAGCAGTTCCAGGGCATGGTGGACATGGAGCAGACACTCGGCCTACCGCTCGGGAACCCGACGTACCTGCCGCTGCCCCAGGAGTAGGCCGCGTATCATTCGCGGATGCGATACCGTGCTGCTTCAGAAACTGGGTCCTCACAGCGGACCCCACGGAGCTGCGGCGCGTTGGTGTGATAGAGGCCGCACGGGTTGAAGCCCGTGGCTCTTCCCTGTTGCATGACGTGCTGGATCGAAAATCCTTTTTCGGCCCCATCCTTCCGGGGGATCGAGGTGCTGGACCGAGAATCCTTTCTCGGTCCCTTCCTCCCAGGGAATCCCTTCCCATGTCTATTTACAGCATCCTCAAACCCGCGTTGATACATCCGATTGCCTCAGGATGGGAATCCGGCGAATCGAGTGCCGAGAAGGGACTCTCGGCAAGCACCTGATGCTCGTCAGGGGGTGCCGATCGACAATCATCGTGGTATCCTATGATTGCCGTCGGGTGTCATACGTTCCATCGGCCCGGCGACGGGAGGTTTGCCATGTCGCTTACCGATCGGTTGCACAAGGGGATGGTCATCCGCCACGAGGGCCATTTGTACTCGGTGCTCGACTTCAACCTCGCCCAGACGGGCAAACAAAAGGCCACGGTCCATGTCAAGCTGCGGATGATCCGCAACGGGCACGTCAGCGATCGAACGCTCGACCAACTCGGCAGGATCGAGGAGGTCGAGACCGCCAATCGCTTGATGCAATATCTTTACGCCGCCGGCGAGAACCGCGTCTTCATGGACAACGAGTCCTACGAGCAGCACGAACTCGGCGAGGACATCCTGAACGACGCGGCCGACTTTCTGATCGAGGGAGAGACCTATCGGTTTCTGACCGTGGAGGGGCAGGTCGCCGGGATCCAGCTACCCGACGTCCTGGTGATGGAGGTGACCGACACGGCCCCGGTCGAGCACACCGGGGGCCATACCAACGTGCAGAAGGAAGCCACCCTCGCCGGCGGCCTGGTGATTCGGGTCCCGATGTTCATCAAGAACGGAGATCGGATCCGGGTGAAGACCGAATCCCGAACCTATCAGGGCAAGGAACATTAGACTCTGATTCCGAGACTTCCATGCGTTTTGCGCGCATCTTGTCTGGGTTCCGTTTGGTTGCGGCCGCAGGCAGCTTTGGGGGTATCCGGCACCT
>JBHHUV010000404.1:0-2560 GCA_046754005.1 Phycisphaerae bacterium
AGCAAATCGCGTCTTCTCCAGGCCACCGTTATGGAGTGCCCCGGCAATGGACCGTGGTCCGCAGGGAATCATATGCCAGTCGAAATGGACAAACGGCAGCATCCGCGTCGAGCGGTCAAACGCGGATATGACCAGCGGACGGACCTTGGAAAACTGCGTTTTGGCACGTAGCGTCATTTCCAGGGATCGGTATTGTCCGGGCTGGAGAAAACGATCTTGGCCTTTACGCTGCGACAGTTCCACGATCATCCCTTTCTTGATGCGACGGCCTGTAGACCCCGGATTTCCAGTGCGGCTGTTTTGCACCGATGCCAAAGGCCCCATGTCATATCTTTACCCGATTCAGGCCGCGAAGTCACGCGTCTTTTTGGGGCCTGCCAACACAATGGAACAACGCCGGATAGCGGAAGGCGAGCTACGCCCACATCACAATCCGCTGGATAGGTCCGATGGCCGACCCGAAAGGGTGCTGACGGGGAGCAGGTCAATGGAAAGGCACCGGCTATTGAGGCAGGGCGGTCTCGGCACGAGCGTATATCGTGTTCAGTTCTTTTTGTTTATCGTCCGGCAGATGAAACGGCTCGGCGTTTCGGATACGATCCAGTGCAATTTCGCGGGCGCGATCCTTCAAGAGCTTCTGATGCCCAAGCCAGGATCGTACCTTCTCACGGACCATCAGGTCGGATGACGGAAGAATATGCCGAAACCGTGTGGCGGTATTGATCGAGGAGATGAATGTGTCGCTTCCTGTCGCGGCCTGCTTACATTCCTCGTAGAGGCCGTTGGTGTTGATGATATCCGGATGGGGATCAAAGGCTTCGATCGTTTCGCGGATGTATTCAATGATCTCCAGGTCGATGATGAATTGGGTGCCGCTGTAGACGTCATCCACGCAGAGCACCCCTGCGTAGCCGAAACTGCGTGCACCCTGCATGGCGGCCAGCAGTCCGGTGGCCATTTTTTCCATGGCCGCTTGTTCGTCGATGGCTGGGGAGGCGGTTTCCAGCCGAACGCCGGAGCAGATGTATTGTGCGGGTTTTTGGCCACAGAGGTTTGGCAGGATCATTTCGTTCAGGTATCGGAACAAATGATACCGCGGCGAGCCGAACGCCCAGCAGGTGTTTCGCATGTCCGTTGGGTGACCGCCAGAGACGCTTATCGACATGTCGATCTCGGGATCGAAGAGATTGAAGAGTATATGAACGGCCAGGGTTTCGGCAAAGCACACGGCCGCGCAGCCCGGAACGGTGATGGGCTTGGTAATGCCGAGCATAGGATAGTCGAGCGTGCGGAAACGTATGTCCCCGTGCTTCTTCCACATTGGATAGTAGTCGAGAAAGATGTCCAGATCCTTGGCGTCGATGGAGAACGCCGCCGGTATCGTGATGGTGATGTCCATCGTTCGTTCCATGACCTGGTGCATATCGTAGAGAAACGGTAGCTGCTCGGGCTGCTGATAATCGTAGGGCCTGATCGTATCGCTGCTTTCGTAACAGATTTTGAAACACGCGATGGTGCGCATCAGGGGCGGCACGTCCTGGGGCATGACCATGTAACTTCCGCCGATGCCGGACGCGTTGGCCAGGCTGATCATATCGCGCAGGTCCTGGCATGTGGCTTCGCGGAGTTGCTCGGTTGCGACATCGATGGTCATCATGGAGTACCCGGCCGTGCCGGCCGACCAGGCGTCGGGGATGGTCACGGGTTTGCGATCATCCAGTGCGGCGGTGGCCTTGGCGATAAACGCGTCGATGTATTCCTGGGTAAGGTCCTTGTCGAAAAAAACGCGTCCGCTGTCGATACGCAGGGCGGGCTTGGCTTCGAGATGTGCGAGGAATCGATCGTTGCCGACGAGAAAGCCGACCTCGTTGAGCAGTCCGGGCGCCATGTCTACGCACCGGGCCATGATGCCATCCGGCAAGTCGAGATGATATGCAGGGTAGACACAGTCAAGAGTCATTGAGTGATGTTTCCAGGCTTCACGAGTTTCGTGACGATTCTCTCAATACGGCCGTGTACGAGGCGTATATAGGCGGCATCGCGTTTCAGGGCCCAATAGCGATCACCACGAAGCGTTGATTCGATTGTGAAATCCCCTCGGTAACCCCGTTTGAATAATAGTTCCAGCAGTCGGGGAATATGAACGTCTCCCTCTTCAAGCAGACAGACACGATAGGCTGGACTGCGTTTGAACAGTTGCACGTTTTTCAAATGGATATGAAACATGCGTTCGCCGATCACGTCGACGGCGTCTTCTACGGGCATTTCGCGAGACAACAGCACCATGTTGCCGGGATCGAGGGTAATGCCGAGTGTGTCGCGTCCGACACGTTCGATCACTCGCAGCGTTGACTGGGCGGTATCATGAATGTACTTGCCATGGATTTCAAGGCTGATTCTGATGCCATGTTCGGCGGCGACGTCGATGGCCTGACGCAGGCCCGTAACGAGTTTGTCCCACTGTGTTTCGTTCGCGGCGGCCGAGCCATGCCGATCCAAATCGTGTGTCTGTGCATTGTCATTCTGAACAACAGTTGTTGTGAGGTTGATCAGCGTGATG
>JBHHUV010000405.1:0-2550 GCA_046754005.1 Phycisphaerae bacterium
CTATTGTTGCAACGGCCGTGAGCCCTGGATGAATCGAAGATAAACGTTTTTGATGATGCTATGCGAAAGAGGGCTCGGTCGACCCTTGCAACAATAGACCTATGGAATAAAGCGATGGACCGATCTCCGGTCACAGGATGTCACGCTGTTATCGAACCCAGCAGAAATACGCCGGTTGTTCGATTGGATATGTAATGTAGGACTGATTATCGGCGGGAATCGGCCGCTTCGAGTTTTTTCAACCGCGTGGTGTAATTGCGGTTTCGCTCCTTGGACGGATCGAGGCGAATGATGGCCTCCAGCGTCTGCTTGGCCTTGCTGAGCTGATTCGCCTTCAGGGCGATGTCGAATTGCTTGTACAGTTCCTTGACGCGCTCCTGTCGCGTCAATTGCGGGGCCGTATCCTTACCAATATACGACGTGACGGTCTTGACCAGGAATACACTCCCCAACGCCCCACCACCGATAATCGCCGCGATGATGAGATATTTTACCAGCATATTACTCAGCACCGTCCCACACCCGTCGGCGATCTTTGTAAAGGCCGTCCGCTTCTTCACCTTACCCTCGGCCAAGTCGGTCTTTTTCTTCTTCGCACCCTTTCCCTTGGCGGCCGTCCGGCCGGAAATCTGATCGTAACTCTCAATCAGCTTGTTCTGCTCTTCACGAAAGGCGGCTTCCGCTTCGGCATCGAGGGCCTTTTGTTTCGTGACCTCCTCGAACTTGAGGATCGCCGCTTCGGCATCCACATCCGGTTGGTCTCCCCCGGATTTCCCCTTACGCCCGGCCCCGCTTCCCGCGGGGATGGGCGGGTCAGACTTGGACTGACCGCCGGGGATGCGCAGGGGTTCTCGACAGCCCGGACAGCGCACCTTTCGCCCTGCCAGGCTGTCCTTGGCCTTGAACCGCTTACCGCACCCACAATCGACGACGATCGACATCCTCACTGCTCCGTGACGCTGCAAAGCATCCGTCTCAAGCATATCGAATAGATCCCCCCACAGGGTATACCATTGGATTATTGAGCCGGAAAAAGGGGATGGCAAGAACAAGCCGATAAACAGGCCGGTCGTGACAAGCCCCATCTCGGTCCGACAATCCGCATGTGATCATCCTCCTTGACCCTCCATTTTGAGACCTTACCATCGAGGTGGGTGGCATGGCCAAGCATTGAGGGTAACCAAGACGGGAGCCCGAATACGGCCATGGCGAGTGGGGTGCATGCCGATCGCCCCGAGTGCATGCCGATCGCCCCGAAGGGGCAGAAACATGTCAGCCCAGGGCAGAGCGTAGCGCCGCCCTGGGTCAGCACAGTCGCAATCACCCAGCCCTGTAAGGGCGTTACAACTGGGGACGCCCGATGCATCCCGAAGAATCATTCAGTACCTCAAAGTCGTGTTTGGAACAGATCATCCCAACAAACCAACAAAAACAAATGTGTCGGTACACTCAGAACCAGTCCCACCCGCCCTGCCGTGCCATGACGCTGATCGAAATGACCATCACCGTCTGTATCATGGGTGTCGCGCTGTTTCTTCTGAACGGCTGGATGGCCTCGCTCCGTGCCTCGGTTAAACACGATCTCGCGCGTCGAATGCTGACCGATCTCGACGAGGCCCTGGTTCGCTACCGACGATCGACGGGCTACTATCCCATGTTTCGAGGCCCGGAATCCGCGATCTCCGCCGTCGTGGATCTGCTGGATCACGACAAAACACGCCCCATCATCGAGGCCTTTCCATCCCATCTATGGAGCGGTCCCGGCAGACAGCAACTCGTCGATCCCTGGGGTACACCCTTGAAATACCTGTCGCCCCAGTCGGATGATCCGCGCGTGGCGGCCAACGGCGGAAGACCCCTCTTTATCTCCGCCGGACCGGATCGAGATTTTGGAAAGATCCACCATGCCGCGATCGGCGATAATCTGGGCAGCGACGATCCCGGTCCCGAAGGTTTTCGGATCCACGACGCCCTCCGAGCCGTGCTCGCCGGAGAGGAGGAGTCCCCGATCAATGAGGAAGACGATCCCCATGCGGATCAAGATGCGGAGTCGACTCGTGGCCAAAAAATCAATCCGTGAAACCGATGTCGAAGGACGCCGTGTCTTGATGCGCGTCGACTTTAATGTGCCGATCGAAGACGGGCGCATCACCGACGACAGCCGGATCGTCAAGGCCCTGGATTCGATCCGATCCGTCATCGATCGGGGCGGTCGGCTGATCCTGATGAGCCATCTCGGCCGTCCGAAGGGCAAGCCCGATCCCGCGCTGAGCCTCCGCCCCGTCGCCGAGCATCTGGGCAGTCTGATTGAGACACCTGTTAAATTCGTGGGCGACTGCATTGGAGCCTTGGCGGATCGCGCGGCGGCCGGCCTTAAGCCCGGCGGCGTCCTGCTTCTGGAGAACCTGCGCTTTCACGCCGCCGAAACCCTCATCGACAAGGCGAAAAAGAATCCAGACGGCCGCCTCACCGCCGAGCAGCAGCGGGAGATAAACACATTCGCCGCCGCCCTCTCCCAAAACGCCGACCTCTACTGCAACGATGCCTTCG
>JBHHUV010000406.1:0-2539 GCA_046754005.1 Phycisphaerae bacterium
AGGGTGGGCACCGCCCACCGCTGAAACGGAACGGGCGATACAAAACCAACTGAATCTCACCCGATCAGAAATTAATATTTGTGTCTACTTCCTCTTGTACGTAATCTCGATGACTTTGTAGTCGTCGCGCGCATGCAGATCAAAAATCTCAAAGATATGCGTATCGTCATCCACGATGCGCGTAACATATTTCACCGTTCGCCCATAGACGTTCAGCATCGGCTCATCCATCTCGCCGTACATCCGGAACGTCTTGCCCGAAGGATCGACGCCGCCCTTCATCGTCAACATGTTCGTGCCCAGGTTCGAACACCAGGTCCCCGAATACATGTTGCGGACGTTGTCGTAGCCGGTCAGCCCGATCCCCTCATAGGGAACCTTCTTCATCCCGCCGCTCATGTCCGGCATCATCATCGCCCCATGATGTTCCTCCATGAGAAAACGTTTGCCCAGCACCCACTTGACTTCCGAAGTGCCCTTCGTCTCCATCGCCGGACCGTCCGGGCCGGAAAACCACATCTTCGTGGTCGTGTTCCACGAACCCACGAACTGCTCCAAGTGTTTATGGTGCGCACCCGGCTCAATCGAGTCCATCCACTTTTTCATCCCCTCCATCATCGCCTTCATGGCCTCCGGATCGGGCGTGCTCATCTTTTTGTCCGGACCGGATTTCTCATCGGATACTGCCCGCGAGGTGAATAGACCGGTGAATAGCATCCCCAATCCCAAGAAAGCAACCGTTAAAATCTGTGTACCCCGATGTGTCACGATTCGTACTCCTGATCAAATCGAAAATTATGGTTGAAGACGTCCGCGGATCGCGAACCCGTACCCTCACCCCATTGCCGGTAACGCAAGTGTCAGCAACAACTCACGCGATTAACATAACCGGGATCCTGGGATGGGAAGGAAAGTGTTCCGATTTCAAAACAGGGCCCCGCACGGGTCAATCATCAGCGCTCCGGTTCCAGTTTCATCCCCAGAACCGGTCGCTTCATCCGATGATTGATCGTACCGACCAATACATTCATCATCAGGATCGACCAGTAGCACTCACCTTCCAGGACGCCGTAGAGACGCATAAAAATCGTCAGGACGCCCACCCCGGCGGCAAAGACGATCTGCCCGTGGACCCGCATGGGTGAAGAGAGGCTGTCACCCGCCAACAGAAAGGCCCCCAACATGAGTTGTCCGGACGTGAGGTGATAGAGCACATAGGCAAGTCCGACGGCACTGCCCTGCTCGACTTCCAGAGCGGGAAACCATTGATAATTACCCCCCAGATCGACCGGCAGGATCGCGGCGGCGAGCGCCGCGGACCCCAGCAGCACGACAGGCAACTGCCACCGAAGATATCCCCGATAGATCAGGAACAATCCCGCGATGATCAGCGCGACCGCACACGTCTCTCCAATCCCCCCCGGCACGGCCCCAATAACGGTTTCATACCAGGGCGGCAGCGCGTCGCGCAACAACGAAACGTAGGGCAGTCCGCCGTCCGAATCGACGCCCGTCTGCGCAAACCGTCTCAACTCCTGGACCGGACGTTCCAACAGATAGGCGTCTTTCGTCGTGGCCTCCTGCGTGGAGAGCCAGCCCTGGTAATGTTCAACGCGCTCGGCGTTAAAGAGATCCCCCACGAACAAATCTGCGGGCGTCAACACGGGTGAGAGTGCCAGCGCCCCGCCGGTTGCCAGCGAGAGATACGGCCCAAAGACGAATTGAACAACGACGCGTCCGACCAGCGCAGGATGAAGAACCCCCCCAAAGACGCCCTGCCCGAGAAGGATGGCAATCACCGATCCCAATAGCGCAATTTGCCATGGAACGGTGGCCGGCAATGTCAGACCGAACAGAAGACCGATCAACCCCGCCCGCACGAATCGACCCGAAACGGGTTGCCGAAGGGCCATGGCCAGGCCCAGTCTCGCGGCCGTGGCCGATGCCATGCAGATCAGCAGTATCCGGATCGCCGCGGGTCCGTACAAGGCGATACCGCAGACACCCACCCACGCGCTGGCCAGAAACCAGCCGATGTTGATATCCCGATGCGTGCTGCCGCCACGACGGTGCGGCGGCGGCCCGCGCAGAGATGATTCGCCGGTCATCCAATCCGCTTCGGTCATGAGCCATGGACTCCTGCCGACGATCGACGGGATTGGAACCGATCTCGATTGCGCTCCACCATTTCCGCCAAAGGCAACTGGGACGGGCAGACATGGGAGCACAGCCCGCAATCCACGCAGGCCTGGAGATACGTCATCTCCTCTGGGGTGCAATGGGTCTTGGAATCCAGGCTCAGCATCGCGGTCGGATCCACACCGACAGGGCAGTCCTCCACGCACCAGCCACAGTGAACACAAGGAACCGGCTCGATCCATTCCGAGGTGGAGAACAGAAGCAGGGCATCCGTCTCCGCGGTGACAACGGCGTCTTCACGACCAAGGGCGCTTCCCGTCAGCGGCCCGCCGCAGACAGCCTTCGCCACGGGAGCGATCAACCCCACGGCCCGCGCGAGCTGACGCATGGGCGTACCGAT
>JBHHUV010000407.1:0-2535 GCA_046754005.1 Phycisphaerae bacterium
GCCTGACGACGCCGATTTATCTCGGTGTTCCGGCGCTGATCTGGGCCTTGCTGCGGCCTGAACATATCCAACTCTGGCTCATCGCGGCCCTGGCGGCTGCGCATGTGCTTGCGATGCGATCGATTCTCCGTCGCGTGTTCGCCGTTACCTTTGACAAGGCGCCCTCTCTTTTCAATTTTCTGGCGGGCGGTTTGTTGGCTACGTTTGTCATGATACGGGCCTATTGGGTGGTGACGGGGCGGGGTTGCGTCCAGTGGGGCAAGACGTCCTACCGCGTGCGCGGCTCGCAAATCGTGGATGCCCTTCCGGAAGTCGTTGCCAGTAACCAGTAACCAGTTGCCAGTAAGGATCAGCGAGATAATAACTTCCCGAAGGTTGGGATCACGATACTGCTGCGGTTGGCCAAGGGCCTTTTCGAAACCGGGAAGTTTTATCACTTGCGATTCTGAGTATAGCACCTGACACTCGGTATGATGTATCGCCCTTTCAGGGGTGGGTTTGTGTGGGGCTGCTGATCTCAGGGCGGCGCTTCGCGGCTTATCAGCCGCTTCGCTCTGCCCTGGGCTGACATGTTGCGCCCCTACGGGACGAAAAAAAGAGGAATGTGATCCTGTTGCCCTGTCGCGGTGTGATTATCCGGAAGCACGGGGGGATTTCCGGATCGGCCTGAATATGAATCTCCTGGCGTTTCAGTCAAGGCTTGCCGGCATGCTCGATTTGAGCAAATAGATCTTGCGGGTGGAAGTGAAGCCGGGGGGCGTCCAGCGGATCCTTGAATCGAGCGCGGAGTGCCCGGACGGTGCCATCTTTGTGCAGGTCGGCGATTTCCACTTGAAAATCTCTCAATTTGAATGTGTGGCCGATCCTGGGCTTCCAGGCGGGGCCGAGCGTCAGTCGATGCGTCGGGCTGTCGAACAGTTGCGGCGAATCGCTCGTAAGCAGCAACGTGTGATCGTCTTCGCGCGACACCTTCGCTCCGGTTCCTGGAATCGTGAGAAATGCGACGGAGACGTCTTTCTTGTTCGTCAACAGTTCGAGCCGATCGCCCGCGCAGAGCAACTCAAACTCGGAGGATGCCTCGACCACGATCAAGGCGTCGCCATCGGCGATCGCGTGGGGTTGCGTTTGAATGTAATCCAGCATCTGATTTCGCGCTTCGGTTTCCATCCGATTGGAGACAAGGATGGTTCCCACGGCGCAACAGACGCTGACGATTCCGTTGACCGCGAGCAGCCATTGCCGCAGCCAGATCGATCCGGTCGGATGTTCTTCCGAATCGGGCACGAGTATTCCGGCGAGGAGGTAGGCCCATCCGATCGTCGCGACGGAGAGCGCTCGAGATTCGGGATGCACAAGCAGTGCGGGGAGCATGAACAGCCCCGCCCACAGTGCGAAAAAAAGATTCCCGCGATTGCCGCGAACCGATCGAAACAGAGGTCGTGCCACGATGACGACGCCGATCAGCCCGGCGATGGTGACGGCGAGGATCGGCCCATCCGCGGATCGAATCAAGATGCTGATCGGAAAACCGGCGGTCCAGACAGCGGCATACAGGGAGGCGTTTTGTAAGGCCTTGATGATCGTCGCCGCCGTGCCGGCCCCGGCGGTGGCCATGTCGAATTGCGACGCGCGTGTACCCAAATAATACGCGACATGGACGATGGCGATCAGAAGTATCGTCGCTGTCAGGATTCGCTGGTTGATACGGCCGTGTGGCGTGATAGACCCACCACGGCGGTCGATCCATGAAAAGAGTACGACGATGCCCGCAAGGGCGACGCCGGATTCCTTCGATAGTACGGCCCAACTGAAGGCGAGGGCCGCGACGGGAATGAGCCATCGACGGGGACGCCGGCCGGCGGACCAGTAACACGACGCCGCGATTGTCACGCCCACTATGACGAGCAGATCGTTTCGATTGCAGATGAAGGTCGCTGGTTGTGTGACGGTCTGGGAGATTCCGAAGAAGAAGGCCGTCAGACCGGCACGTGTGGGATCGCCGTTGGAGACGAGCCGGGCGAGGCGATGCACGCAGACTAGCGCGACGGCGAACCAGAGGAAACTGACCAGGCGATGCCCTGGTGCGTATCGGCCGAAAAGACGAACGTCCAGATAAAACGCCCATTCGGCGAGGGGGCGGAAGAAATCGATGCGGTGCTGCTCCGGCGCCCACCAGGGATAGGTGCCACGGTCGCGCATGCGTTGCCAATCCGCTTCGTTCGCGGCGAAACGGAACAGATCGAGGTGCTGTGCGTCGCCACTGATGTATCGCTCACACTTGAGCAGCAGGGGGATGTCGTCAAAGAGAAAAGGGCCGCCGAGGCTCCAGACCGTCAGGAGGAGCGGACCGCCCAGCCAGAACATGCGATATCCGGCGATCCGCCGGAGGATTCGGAAGGCAGAGGTTGCATCAAACACGCGGGGAGAATAGATCATTCGACGCGGGTTTGGCAAGGATTGCAGCGCAAGGCACACGTGCCAGGGTCCATGACAGTTCAGGCGGGATCTTGTCGGAGCACAGTCCGGCATAATCCG
>JBHHUV010000408.1:0-2499 GCA_046754005.1 Phycisphaerae bacterium
GAAGACGCCCTGAATCCATCGCATGCTGAAGATCCTTTCATGATAGTAGTGCGCCGCTGGATAAGCATATCACCTGCTCGATCTCCTGATCCGCGAAATTTCCCGGTTCGCGTAGATCCATAAACTCACATCTGAAAGATCGGCTACACCTCAAACGGTGGTTGTGCCACAGCCTTCAATCAATACCTGTCGTACTCGACGGCACCAGAACTCCGGTCTGTCGAAGTGTTCAGGTACTTCGACGAAAACTCAACAAGGCATGGGGCAGGCCGCCGCATTCCGCATTCCCGCCCGGCGAAGCCAAGGATCTGCGCGCCTGGGTACTGTCCCGGTTAAATGATTATTCCATCAACACAGAGGAACTCGAACAAGATGAATAAGACCAATGACAATCTTTCCGATCAGGCCACACTGTGCGGCGACTTCTCCGAAGCAAACCTCAGAGCTATCGGCCAGGAGGCGATTGAGTGGCTATCGCCCCCTCCCGTCGCCTTGTTTGCCACTTCCCAGCCAGATCGTTTCGACAAGATTACTGTCGAAGCCTGGGCCGAGGAAGACGACAGGTTGCTGCACTCGGATCGCCTGAATCCACAGGAAGCCAACGCCCGATCCCGATTCGGTAAGGCGGTTGCGAAGGCCGCGAAGGATCTGGCGACCGCAACCGATATCGAGATGCGCCTCATGGAGCTCGAACCCCTTGAGGACGACGAGGAGGTTGTGGTCCTTTCCACAGCGCCGCCGGAAGAGGATCTGGCCATCAGCTCGCTTATTCGACCCGGAGGATTTATCACGCCGGTCCTGGCCGGGCAGCTTACGCCGCGGCTGGTCAAGGGGCTTGATTCGAACGGACTACAAACCCCGATGGTTCGGTTCGAGTTCATACTTTGCCACAAGAACGGCACACGTGAGCGCATTCCGTTCAACCACATGCTCATTGACCAGGAAGACAATGAACTTTTTCTCAGCTCCAAACCCCCCATCATCAAGCCTTCGACGATCCGCCCCAGTTGGCGCCGCGAGAGTCAGTATCGCTGGCTGGAGGGAGAGACACCTTCCATTGCGCAGGTTCGTGATCAGCTTTCTGGACTTATCGCGTCACGTGTCTGGTTCCCGCCCGACCTGGAAGAGCCCCTCTCATTGCTCATGGCCTGTTTCGTCATCCTGACCCATCTGATCGACGCGGTGGATGTCGTGCCCTACCTCCATGTCAGTGGCCCGAAGGGATCCGGCAAGACGCAGGCCGTGTTGGGTGTCTTTGTTGAACTTGTGTATAAACCATTGCCCGCATCGGATGTGTCGGGGCCGGTGATCTTCCGCACTCTGGATAGTCACGGCGGTACTCTGATCGTGGACGAAGCGGAGCAACTGAACAGCCAGTCCGACCGCGCCAAGGATTTGACCGGGATTCTCAATGCGGGCCATTCCAAGGGCTATCCCGCACGGCGTTGTGAGCGAGAGGGCGATGCAATCGTCGTCCGAGAGTTCGACTGTTTCGGGCCAAAAGTCATCTGCGGCATTGCGGAGCTACCGGACACGCTGGCCAGCCGATGTATCTCGCTGCCGATGCTGCGCCGTCCCAAGGATGTGAAGATAGCACCGTGCGATGTGGATGTTGCCCAGCTACGCGACGATCTTCACGCTTTGATCCTCACCCATGCCATTGAACTGCAGACACTCCTGCGATCGCCGGGTGACATGGGCTTGGACAACCGCACCCGTGACCTGTGGCTGCCCCTGCTCCGGATTGCCGGTTGGCTCGATCCTGACAATTCACTCGGCCTGGTGAACATGCTCCGTACATATGCGGACGAGGCCACGGTGACCGCTGAGCAGGATCACGGCGTCTCGGATACAGATGAGGTCCTGCTCCTGGCGCTTCACGAGCGGGTCAGAACGGGGACGAGCGCGACGACGACCTCGGCGGACCTGCTGGCCGATGTCCAGGTCAACTACGCTCGTCTGTTCGATCAGTGGACACCCCGGCGCGTCAGCGCGGCCCTCGGCCGATACGGCCTGAAAACCAAGAAACGCCGCTGCGGCAAGGACATCAAAAAGGTCTACGCCGAAATCTCCCTCGATCGTCTCAAACCGATTCTGACAACTTATGGCGTCGATCTTCCATACGACGAAGCCGGTGGCGAGGTGAAAATACCATCGTGATATACCCCCCAAACGAGGCTGAACAAATGTACCACACAGGCAAGATCGCACTGCAAGGGCGTCTCCAAGCGACTCAGGTCTACTCCGTTCCCAAAAAAGGAGGGGTGGATCAAAAAGGGGGTATTGATACCCCCGTCCTACCGCGAAACAACCTGCCACACGTACCACACGGGCAACACATACCACAAACCCCCGGAAAACACCTGCCAAAATCACTTTTTCCCAGGAGTTGAACCATGCTTGAGAGTACCGAGTTCCAGCTTACTTTGTGCCCTTCCCGTAGACTCAGGAACCGATAATCCAGGATATCGTATCCAACTTTTATTAAGATACCCGCAA
>JBHHUV010000409.1:0-2474 GCA_046754005.1 Phycisphaerae bacterium
CATCCTTGGCCGACTGGGACTGATAGACAGGAATCCACAAGGGCGAGCAGAGACCATGACGGCGACAAAAATGCTCGACTACGCCCAGCAAAACGGGCTGAGATGCATTGCCCAGGAAATCGTAGGGTGATCGACCAAACGTACAATTGATTGTATGTCGACCCTTGTGAAGGAGGAAGCGGGGATGGGTCGTGACAATCACACCCTGAGAAACCGATTCTTCATGCGAGAAGCCGATTACCTCTCGGGCCTCGCGCGCCTTTACGATTGAAGGGCAGGGAAACTAGGGACAGTCACCTATTTCCATCTCGCATCCAACGCCGCGGACTGGCGACCCAACAGTCAGCGGCTTGTTTCGGCGCTTGCGTTTGCACCCAAGGACCATCCCATACCTCATCGCTGAACTCGCCCGCCATGCCCCCCACCCGAGCATCAATAATAGATTATAACATATCAATCCACCCTCGTCCAGTCCCCAGCCGCAACAAAACTGTCTTTTCTGATCGCTGAAAGCTGACAGCCTTGTTCTCGCCATGGCCTTGACATTCGGATTTCGTCCCGCCAGAGGCGGATCTTCGACATTCGTCATTTCCGCCAACGGCAGCCATTATTGATCGTCGCCGCCACCTGCAGGGGGGGCGGAATGACTTTGCACTTTGCATTTTCTCTGGATTTCCGCGTGCGCTGGAATAAGGGGGACATTCTACTTTTTTCTTGACAATGGCGTCCAGACGTGTATGCTAATGGGTATGCCACGCACGGCTCGGGCGTCAGCCGGTGGAATTTGCTATCATGCGATTAATCGCGGCAATGGCGGTGCGCAGGTTTTTCAAGACGACAGGGATTACCACACCTTTGTCGACTTGCTGGAGCAGGCTAACGATCATACGCCGATGCGGCTGGTGGGGTTTTGTCTGATGCCCAATCACATTCACCTGGTCCTGTGGCCGAGACACGACGGCGACCTCAGTCGCTACATGCAGTGGCTTCTGACCAGCCATGTGCGTCGCCATCACCGACGCTACGGCACCAGCGGCCATGTGTGGCAAGGGCGGTTTAAGGCCTTTCCCATCCAAGCCGACGATCATCTGCTGACCGTGCTTCGCTATGTGGAACGGAACCCATTTCGAGCGAACCTCGTGCCGCAGGCTCAAGAGTGGACTTGGTCAAGCTTGTCGATGCGGCGGGCCGGCCAAGCGGCGTTCTTGAACGACGGCCCGGTCGATCGGCCGCGAAACTGGCTGCGATGCGTCAATCAGCCGGAAACCGACGACGAACTGACCGCCTTGCGACACAGCATCCACCGTGGCACGCCCTTCGGCCGACGCACCTGGGTCGCCCGAATCGCCAAACGCCTGGGCCTGGAATCCACCCTGAATCCCCGAGGCCGACCGAGAAGCGAACAAAAAAAGTAGAATGTCCCCTTTCCGTGTCGAACGAAAAAAGTAGAATGTCCCCTTTCCGTGTCTGTCCCCTTTCCGTGTCCCCTTTCCGCCCAAAGCGATGAATCCCATTCCCGTCGGCGTTTCGCCGACGGGAATGCCCGGGACAAAGGTAACCCATGTCCCTTCCACATGTGTTACCTATGTCTCTTCCATGAACATCCTGTCCAGCCGTGCTTTTTCTGCGCGAACCATCCACGACCGGCCAGGGCCGCCGAACCACGACCCGTGGGGGTGTCTGGTCAGCACGGGATCGACCTTCGACGTTGACGTTCGTGGCCGGGGGGCATACACTGGGGGCGGTTGATATCAGATGGGTAGGCGATGATTGTTCGGATTAGTGGGATATTGGTTCAGCTTGACGGTGAGACGGCGGTGCTGGACCGGGAAGGGGTCTGTTACGAGGTGCTCGTGCCGACATATGTGGCGGACGGGTTGAATGGGCGGCTGGGGCAGACGGTGACGTTTCATACCATTCAGTACTATGAAGGGACGGCGGTGGGGGGGAATCTGTTTCCGCGGCTGGTGGGGTTTTTGGAGGGGACGGATCGGGCGTTTTTCCTGGCGTTTACGAAGGTTCGGGGGATGGGGTATCGCAAGGCGCTTCGGGCGTTGGCCAAGCCGCCGGGATGGATCGCTGAAGCGATCGAGCGTGGGGACACGAAGATGCTGGCGACGCTTCCGGAGTTGGGCAAGCGAACGGCCGAGCAGGTGGTGGCGACGTTGAAAGGCAAGTTGGAGAAGTTCGCGGCGACGGTGGCGGACGAGCCGGCGGATGCGTTGACGCGAAGTCAGCGGGAGGCGTTGGAGATTCTGCTTCAGTTGGGCGAGCGGCGAGGGGAGGCGGTGGAACTGGTTCGGAAGGTGGCGGCGGATCAGGGGGCAACGGATCCGGCGAAAATGGTCGAGGCGGTCTATCGGTTAAAGTCGGGTGTGATCTAATGGCGCGCGAGCGAATGTTGTCGGGTCAGTCGCTGGGTCCGGAAGACGATCAGTTGAATCGGGCGCTGCGGCCGAAGATGTTGGACGAGT
>JBHHUV010000410.1:0-2471 GCA_046754005.1 Phycisphaerae bacterium
CAACGGCCGGTAATCATAATTCCGGTAGTAGTCGCCCCGAACGCGCCCAGGCCCGACGAAACCTTCCGGCGGTTCACCAAGAATGTCTTCGTTGAGCAGCGCGAACTGGAGCTTGTAGTAGTAATGCCAGTCGTCCATGAAGTCGCCGACCTTGTGGAAGAAGATCCAGGCAAGTTCGCGGTAGAGCTGCGTATTGTTCGGGTTGAGGGGAATGCCCTTGTCACGCAGCAGCTCGAAGCCATTCCGCACCCAGCGCCAGCGTTCCTCGGGGGTCTTGAGCGTGACGGAGATGTTGTAGGACATGTTCCAGGCTTGGAAGGCCCAGACGGCGGCAAACTTGGGTTGCAATTCGCAGATGCGTTGCGAGAGTTGCAGGGCGTCGAAGTAGCGGCCCGCCTCTTTTAGCTTCGTCGCTCGAATCCAGAGGATGTCAACCAACGGCGCCCGGCCAAGCGCCAGCATCGGTGTGTACAGCATCGACGGGGCCATCTCGTCCGGTAGCGGTGGAAGCGAAAGCTGATGCGCCTTTCGCTGGGCCGCCAGCGGCTCGATACGAGTCGTCGCCGCGAAGAGAACCGCGAGCGAGAGCAGGGCCAGAAGCCATTTTTTTGTCGAGGGACGCATCTCAGCCTCGTAGGGTGGGCACTGCCCACCAATTGACTCACACGACAACCGCCGCCAACTCCCGGCGGCGAAATACAAACACCGCGATCAGCATCACGATCCCGCCCTTGAGGAGATCGAACTTCCAGAAAACCGTCCACAGGCTCCACCAGCCGATGGCCCGCCCATCCATGAGACTGTCGAGCGGATCGATATCTCCGACTGACAGAATCCAGTCAATCGTATCGACCGTGGTTCTTCTGATTTCAAAGGCCAACCCGGGATTCGGAGGCGCGTATTCCTCGGTCGCCGCGAGCGCCTCCCGGACAAAGCCCATCGTCGCCGAAATCAGAAAGAGGCACATCACGATGAGAACGCCTACCCGAAAGCCGAGAAAGGTCGAGGCACAGACGCCAAATGATGCCAGACAGGCTAGTGGTACCAAGATCGCCAGGCAGGTCTGAAACAGGTTCGTCTCGAAGGAACCTTCCTGTCGGAGGATCTGAATGGCGTCGGGAAAGTCGAACACGGCATCTACCCCGCGCGGGTCGATGTTGGCGAACACGACTCGGATGGTCCCATCCTTCTCCACTACATCGATCCCCATCGGGACTTCGAATTCCCGAAATGTGCGAATAGTCGGGACGTCCTGAATCGCATAGAAATTGGCCGTCCGCGGATCGCCCACGCCGAACCGACAGAGAAGGGATTCCGATTCCAGCGTTCCGCCCGTATTCGGATCCACATATTTGGGAAGTGTGGCCGCCACGATAATCTTGTAACGCACGCTCGTGATCACCTCTCGATCCGGTTCAGGTGCCGGCCCCTTGAGGATCCACTGCCGAGGTGGCGAACCCGACGGCACCGTACAGAAATCGCTCACCAACTCCTTCCGGATCTCCTCGCGAATACGCCGCTCCGTCATCGTCGTCGGCAGGTTCCCCTCCTGCTTCAATTGCTGCAGCCGCTGTTCGATTTGTTCGGAAAAATCAGGCAATTCCGGGGACACCACCGACCGGGCCACGAGCACCTGTCTGCGGAGTTCGTCGAACCGTCGTAAATCGACTCGGAAAGATTCCGGAAGGCGGAGCAGAGATTCCACCAGTTGTCCACGTGGAATCCCCGTCGCCTCCATCATCGCGTCGACCACGGGGCTCTCGGCGCCCGTTTTTCCGATTCCCCGGATACGATCCAGCGCGGCCACGGCGTCATCGGCCTGCTGCGGCGTGAACCCGGCGTGGGAGATTAGTTTCGCCGACAGATCCTGCTTGAATTGCTGCAATATCAGCCGCGTGCCCGTATAGGTGCCGATGCCGGCGAGCGTAAGGAGCACAACATTCAGCGTCATCACACCGCACCACTTGCCCGCCAGAATCTGCCAACGTGGCACGGGCTTTGAGACGATTCCGTAGATCTGACAACTTTCGATTTCGTTCGCGAGCGATCGGCATGCGAATAGAATCGTCAACAAGGCGAGGGCGAAGCCGGTGAACCCCAGCGAATAGGTCATGAACATCTGAACCCGGCCCTTGATGGTCCCGTCTCCTTCGGCGGTCAGCCAGAAAAACGGCACGGAGACAAGGATCAGCAACGCGAAACCTGAGGCAATCTTGGCGCGGATCCCCTCGGCGAGCGTTGTTCGCGCGATGGCGGTGATTGTCCGACTTGCGCCGCTGAACTGCCAGCCGCCGATCTCCCCCGTCTGACGATCCAAGGCGCGCTTGATCACGTAACCCAGAAGGACCAGGAAAAAGACGGCCCCAAGGCCGATCATGATCATGGAAAAGGTGTTGATGTCCACTGTTTGAGTTTCGCGTTACGAGTTATGAGTTTCGAGTATTGGCACCGGTTGGAAAACCGGTGCCACC
>JBHHUV010000411.1:0-2453 GCA_046754005.1 Phycisphaerae bacterium
GGGCGACCGTGGGCGATGCCATCGATCGTGTCCGCGATTTGAGCGAAAAACAGAAGGTCACGATTTATTACATTTATTGTGTCGACGACGGTGGAACGCTTGTCGGGGTTGTCTCTCCGATGCAACTGATCACCTCGCCGCCCGCGTTGCGGGTAGAGAAGCTGCTGTTGGGGGATTTGTTCACGGCCCATGTCGAGGACGATCAGGAGGCAGTCAAGAATAAGTTCGACAAGTATGACGTCGCGGCATTGCCGGTGGTTGATTCGGTCGGTCGGTTTGTCGGGGTGATCACGCATGATGATGTGCTCGAGGTTGCCGAGGAGGAGGCCGAGGAGGACATGCTGCACATGGCGGGGACGGATGCCGAGGAGTTTGCCTCGACGAGCATCTTTCACGCCGCCGGGGTTCGGGCGCGGTGGTTGCTCCCGTGTCTTTTTGGAACCTTCGTCGGTTCGATGATCACGCTGTATTTCAAGCCGCAACTGGATATCAAGGTCTTTTCACTCATCATCGCGTTTTTGATTCCGATCGCTGCGATGGGGGGAAACACGGGGGTTCAGATTTCCACGGTGATCGTTCGGGCCCTGGCGACGGGGGATATCATGGCCTCCCGCTTCCGGTTTGCCGCACTGCGGGAGATGCGGATCGCCGCGATTCTCGGCGTTGGCGCCGGTATCTTTTCCGGTATCGGCTCGTTCGCCGTGGTCCATTCAGATTTGATTAAAGATAATGAAGGAAAAGTCATCAATGTGTTTCGGCTCGGGATCGAGCCCGGAAAAATTGCGCTGGCTGTCGGTTGTGCCATGACATTCGCCATGATCTTCTCCGGCATGTTGGGTCTTACGATGCCCTTTTTGTTCAGAAGGCTGGGCATTGATCCGGCTATCGCAACGGGTCCGCTGATCACGACGGTCAATGACGCGACGAGTGCGGCGGTCTATCTATTGATCGCGATTGCGCTGCTCACGTAGGAAACGTCGAAACGTCAAAACGTCGAAATAACAAAACAAAAACAACAACACAACATCAACGATTTTTGGATATGCGGGGGTTGGTGTTGGGCATGCTTACCCGTCACGATGAGGCCGTGACGTGTAAGCATGGCACCCGGCACCCGGCGGTGGGCAGTGCCCACCCTACGGGCGGTTGGGGTTTTCGTAGCTGCCGTGGTGGGCGTGGAATTGGGATTGAGCCTTCTTGTCCGCCATCGAGAAGCGCGGGCCGAGGAGGACGATTGAATCGTTGAATGCCTGGATGTGTTTCTGTGTCACTCGCTCGGGCGGGATCGGTAGGAGTAATGACCAGCGCGTGGGTGGGAGCAGGACGATCGAGGTTCGCAGGGTGAGTAGTTTGCCAACGCCGCGTTGGTAGCCATTCCAGGATCGGCCGATCCGCTCGCGTCTCCAATAATATGTCAGGCTGGATCTCTGACCGGTGCTGTAGCGCGGGTTCCAGTCTTGTGGGCCGTGGAGGACATCGAGGAGAACTTGATGGGAGACGCCGGCGTGACCGGCCTCGTGTCGGGCGCGGCCGTCGGTGAGGTGTTTTTCGAGGGGGTCGGTGCGGACGGCGATGCTTTGGTCGAGGCTCCAGACGACGGGCGTGAGGAGGGTTGCCTCGATGCGTGTGCCGGGGCGGCCGTCATAGCTTCCGGGGGCTGGGGGCGTGCCGTCGGGGTTGTCGGGCGGAACCTTGTGGAGGGTGTAGAGGATTCGGGCGACGTCGTCGGTGACGAGTTCGTGGAAATGGATACCGACGACATCCTGCAGGCTGGCATCCATCCGTTGTTGCCAGACAATTTTGGGGATTTCGATGATGGGGACGGATTCGGGTTGTTGGGATCCCTTGGCGGGGGATCGGACGGCCTGGGCCATGGGGAGGGCGCGGGCGGTGGAGCCTGGGTGCCATTCGTCTGCGTGTTCGCCGGCGGGAGTGACGATGAGTTCCCATGGGACGCCGTCGCGGACCTGGCGGGCTCGGGTTGCCCGGTAGGTCCAATCGCCAATGGTGATGGACCTGCCCGGCTGCCGTGTCGATTCTGATTCCTCCGGGAGTGGCCAGAGTTTGACCGGACGGTGACCGGCGCGGGTGCGGATTTTGGCGGTGTCGTCGGCTCGGGCGTCGTGGGGGGTGAATGGTGTTGCGAGGAGTAGAAGGAAGGCGATTCGGGCGAAGGACGAACCGGTGGGGTGGTACGGGTGGAGCATGGGGTGTCTCCGGCGCGGGTATGTCGTGCGGGCTGGGTTCGGCGGTTTTGTTAAATATTCTATGCGTCGAGCGGGGGAAAAGCCAGAGGGGAATCGTCGAAACGTCGAAACGCCGAAACGCCGAAATAACAACAAAAACAACGAAATCAACATGGGAAATGGTGTTTGGGCTGAGTTGTAGTCGTGTTGTGCATGCTTCCCCACCCCGATGAGGCCGGGGTGTGTAAGTATGGCACCCGGCACCCG
>JBHHUV010000412.1:0-2452 GCA_046754005.1 Phycisphaerae bacterium
GACCTTCGGGACCGAGTGGGTTGGGAGGAGATTGTCTGTATTCGCGCGCCGGAGGCTCATCCGGGGCGATCACTTCGGCAATCTCGCCCGCACCCGAATTCTGAACAGTCTTATGAATTCGATCTGTTGGAACACGATCTGGAGTCCGGCCCGCTGCCGTTTGAGACCGAGCATTTTGGATTGGTGGTGTTCTGGGGGTGTTTCGAGCATCTGCGTCACGATCCGGAGTTTGCCCTGTACGAGATCAACCGTGTGTGTGCGCCTGGCGGGCGGGTGAGCCTGGTGACGGACAACGCGATCAGCTTTCAGGCGACCCATTCGACCCTCCGGGGCCGGCCGATGCCGATGCGTCTTCACTATCCGACATCGGAAGGCCACTGGCGGCTCTATACACCACCGGAGATCGGGGAGTTGTTGCAGGGTACCGGTTGGCGCGTGGATGGGCTCAGCACGATTGTGTCCGATCCGCCGGTCTATTGGAAATGGTGGAAGCGCTGGCTGTTCAAGAAGCTGATCTCGAGCTATCGCCGGGGCTTCGGGCTGGATGAGCCGTATTGGAACGCATTTGTCCTGGCTACGGCTACGAAGGTCGCCCCCCCGACGCGGAGCTATCCGCGGTGGTTGTACAAGGATGAAAAGATTCGCCGGCTGAAGGTGGAGATGATGGAACTCGTGGCCCGCGAGTCGCCGTTGATGCTGTCGGCGTGAGAACCTGCCGCCGCACTCTCTGCCATTCTGAGCCTTTTGAAATCCTTCTCGACGGATACCGAATTCGATCGATCACGGCACGGTTTCCATCCATCGGCAGGCATGAACAAGACGGTCAGGCGGCAATTCTTGCGCGTTTGGCCCGGGCTCCCACTCATTCGTTCTATGTATCTGGCATCCCGTGAAACGCCGATAGTGAGGATGTGAACGGCATTCTACAGGACCAAATGGATGGGGTTGGGATCATTCAGCACCTGATCGCGGGTCGCCTGCGACGGTGTGAAGATGCCTGTTTCGGTCTGCCCGACATCGCCCAATCTTCGCTACGGGGATTACCGTCTGAGCGTCCTGAGCTTTCAATTTTAGTACCGGTCTATAACGAACGTGAGACCGTGCTGCGCGTCCTGGAGAAGGTGGGCGAGGTGGATTTTTCCGCGTCGACTGAAATCATCGTCGTGGACGATGGATCGACGGATGGGACGGCCGATATGCTGCGCCGGATGCCGCCTCGAGCGGATTTACGGGTGATTTTCCACGCGCGCAATACCGGCAAGGGAGGAGCCATTCAGACGGCTCTACGTCATGCCCGTGGGCGGATGGTGGTGATCCAAGATGCGGATGACGAACTGGATCCCGCGGACTTGCTGCCCCTGTTTGAACGGGTTCGAAATGGAAAGGACCCGGTCTGCTATGGGACTCGATTTGCCGCCGGATCGAGTCGTCCCCGTTGGATGCCGACCTATTGGGCCAATCGAATTCTCAACGGCATTTGCAATTGGATGAACGGTTTGAATCTGACGGACATGAACACCTGCTACAAGATGATGCCGACGGATCTTGCACGTCGGCTGGGCCTTGTGAGCCAGGGTTTTGAGATGGAGCTGGAGATCACGACCAAGCTTGCTCGGATGGGTGTTGATATTGTGGAGGAACCGATCAGTTATTGTCCGCGTAGCAAGGCGGCGGGTAAGAAGATTCGATTCAGCGATGGCTTCCATTACCTGCTTGCGATGATTCGGTTCAGGTTCTGGCGGCCGACTACCCCTTCTACGCGCGTGCAGCCGGTCCTGGCAGGAGGCCCAATGCTGGAAAATACGGCCCGCAATCTGGGTGGTGTGGGTTTCAATGGCCGTTGTGGCACTGCCGGAATCGTTGTGGCTCCGGATTTTGATGATGATCTGCCCATTCGTCCGGTGAACCAACCGGCACCTCGTTCATCTAACCAGTAACCGGTAACCAGTATCCAGCTATCAGGAAGCCCGTTGAAACGGGTTGAATGGATAGGGGGTGCGTTTCACCGGCCCCAAGGGGCTGGCCTGAAACCCGCTTTCAGCGTGGAAGCCCCGTGAACGGGGCTTGTTGGAACCGTTCGCCGGGCTTGAGTCATGAAAGCCCGGCTGAAGCCGGCTAAGGGTTGTAATGAGGCGTGCACACCACCGACTGAAGTCGGTGGCAAACAACAACCCTGCCCGCTGTAGTCGGCAAGAGAATCCGCTGATTTTGTTATGGCCCCCCGCCCCTCCACCTTGATCGGGGCGACCTTTCAATCTTTCCGGGACACATCTACAATGGCTGCGAATCGATCGTCGCCGGGAGATCATGAGATCCCTTATGATCCGTCCGGCGACAGTGTATGGAAGCGATCAGCCGCATGGAACCGGACACCATCGAGATCAAGAATGCCCGGGAGCACAACCTGCGATCGGTCTCCCTCTCGCTTCCTCGGAACAAGCTGATCTGTTTC
>JBHHUV010000413.1:0-2443 GCA_046754005.1 Phycisphaerae bacterium
GAGAGAGTAGGCGGGGCCCCACTGCCGGCCCCGCCTTCGACCTCGCTGGCGCTCGGCTCCGGCGGGACCTGGAGCACCCCGCAACGAGATTTTCATGGGTCGGTACCAGAGTTCGACACAGATGATTCATCCATCTCAGGCACCGCTGAGTTCCCGATCGCTTCTCCAGAGGGAACGACTGATCCTCCCAGGTTCCGTCGCCGCGTCAGTCCCGAGACTGCTGCTGGCATCCAGGCTGTCATCGACATGATAGGAACCGCACCTGATGAGGAGGACGACAAGCCGACCAACTTCCCCGACACACACGAAGTGGATATGGGGGACCCCGCGAATCTAGACGGTCCACTAGCATCATCCGACACCCCGCGGGAGGACGATTGATGGGATTCGCCATTTCTCCACAAACCGTCTCACCGACTGATCTAGCCACCCTCAAGACTGATCGTCACTATCTCGAATACGCCCTTGCCGAGGCGGGCATCCTTCTCAACAACAAAGCCACCCAGATCGACGGCGATGCATGCAAATGTCCGTTCCACAATGACAACAATCCGAGCGGCGGCCTTCATCAAGTTTGTGGTAATGGCGATTGGATCTGGCTCTATACGTGTCACGGGTGTCCGGACAAAGGGGGCGAGTGGAACAATCTCAATCCCGACCATCCGAGCAACTCAGGAGATGCCATTGCCGTCCTTCGTTCCGCCCACAAACGAAAAGGACAGGAATTGAGCTTCGCCGACGCCTGTCAAATGCTCAGGAAGGGCGCTCAGAGGCGCTACACGGGCCTTAATGCGTCGTCGACAGTAATAACACCCCCCAAGTGCTCCGGGCCCTCTCAGGCGGCGCTAGAGCGCGTTGAAGCTGAAGCGACCCATGCCCACCAAACGCTGTTGAACTCCCCCGATTTACTAGCGCTACTATGGAATCAACGCGCCGTCGACAAAGACACGGCTGCCAGGTTCAGAGTGGGATATACACAAGACACCGGTGGCCGCGCGTGGTGGTCGTTCCGTGTCACGGATGCTGACCACAAGTTCATCGCGGTGAAGTATCACGCTGCGGATGGAGGACAGCCCAAGTGCTTCTGGTCACCCAAGGGGGCCAAGACAGGGGATGTGTTCTTTCCCATACACACCGGTGTCAGCGGTCCCATCTGGCTCTGCCCCGGCGAACTCAAAGCCCTCGCTGTCATCAGTCTGGGCCTGCCTGCCGTCGGAATCACGAGCGGAGAACAAACAAAGTGGCTGCCGGACAAGCTGCTCCGAACTCTCAATGGCCGTCAGGTCGCTGTCGTGGCGGACAATGATGCAGTAGGGAGGGCGTGGGCCAGATTCGTCTGCACGCAATTGGCGGGGCTCGGCATGGATGTCCGGCTTGTTGATCTGGGTTTCACATCTGCGGGGGAGGATATTGGCGATTGGATCACACAACGGCGAGTGACACAGGGTCTGGATGTCGGCGCTGTGGCCGGCGAGATAGTCAACACCTTCGAGAGCACTCCCACGTTCATTCCGACCAGGGACGACACTCAAACACAGCCTGATGCCGAACCCGAACAATCCCCTCTGGTGGACAATCCAGAAGACTTCACTATCCGATCCATAGGCGATGTGTGGGCCGAAAAGACAACATGGGCACCTGTCGAACGGATAACTACGCACATCACGAAGCTAGACGACGTGCTGACCGGCGGCTTTCGAACCCGTGGCGTGCATCTTGTTGTCGGGAAGGCCGGCGCCGCGAAGACACAATTGGCTGTTCAGATTGCCGTCAACGCCGCTCAGAACGGGGTTCCTGTGGGTTTTGTCAGCCTGGAAATGGATAGAGGCGACATCGGCCGGCTCGCCCTGGCCCAGATTACCAAGGCCCCCCGCCGAATCATCGACTATGGATTGCAACAAATCCGAAACCGACAGATTGCTGGGCAGATCAAGCAGGCGATGCAGACTTTCCATAGCTTACCGCTCGATATCATTGATGGGGTGGACTTTGAACACGGATTCACGCGTCATCACCTGGCGGCTGTCGTCGAAAAGGGCGTCGAAAAGCAGGGTTGGCGGCTCATTTTGCTCGACCACCTCGGCGAATTGGCCCCCACAGACACCGATCCGGCTGCCATGCCACTCCTGATCGACAAAATGAATGCATCCGTGCTTCGATCCATCGCTCGCCATCACAATGTGGCGTTCGTGGCCGTTGCTCCTCTCAGAAAAGGTGCCAAGTTCAAGGATGGAAAGATACAAAAAATCACTCTTGACGACGTGCTGGGAGCGGGTGCCATCGGATACACCATCAGTTCGTGCCTTGCCGTGACGGCGAAATACCGTCCACAGCCGTCAACCAGCGAGATAGAAATTAGCATCCTGAAGAACCGATACGGCCGCACGCCCGAGGATGCCGTTGCTCTGACGTGGCTGCCCGAGTGTGGACGGATTTTCGATCC
>JBHHUV010000414.1:0-2438 GCA_046754005.1 Phycisphaerae bacterium
TGCGCCCACGGCATTCCCCATCGGTGACACCCTCGTGACGTGGACCGTGACCGACGCGAGCGGCACCACTGCGACTTGTCAGCAGAAGGTGACGGTGATCGACGACGAGCCTCCTGAGATTATGGCGTGTCCGCCCGATCGAATGTTGACGGCCGATGCGAATTGCCAGTCACGGGTCCCGGACCTCGTCGTGGAGGCGGGCGTCAGGGATAATTGCACAAACAACCCGGTTCTGACCCAAACACCCGCGGCCGGAGCGATAATCGATCTGACCGGCGCTTCAATCGAAATCAAGGCAACCGACAGCTCGGGCAATGTGTCGAGATGCACTGTGCTGATCGCTGTGAATCCGAATGACTGCATCACACTTCCTGATGTATTGCCGCCCCCGGGGCCGGGTGAAAATCCGGACGATAGCATGATCGCCGATCCAGAGATGCCGATAACATCGTCCGATCCCGAAGCAACCTCTGCTCGGGATTGCGGATCCGGGATGTGCGGGCAGAGCGGCGGTCTGATGATGCCATTGACACTGCTATGGATTCGATGGATGGGCCGTCGACGACGCGCGCGATCGAACCTGCGGTATCACCGTACTCCCAGGAACCATCCGTAATCCCAACCTGCGACGAGCTGCGCGTGTCGAGAGTAGTGCCGATCATTCGCGCATCGGTTCGAATCCCTATGTTATGGGTCGCTGTTTGTGCTAACGGTACTCCCTGGAATCACCGATTTCTTCGATGAACAGGGCATGATCCGCCATGATTCGAGGGTGTGGCGCACGAATTTCGCGATGATTCAGACTTACCCGTCTTACGCCATAGATGTCTCGATTGGGGCAGGATTGAATCGCTGAAATCGTCGGGACTGATCGGCTGCCCATGAAGAATCGATAATCCATGACTTCTTCGATCCTCGACACATCTCAGACAGATGACTTTAGCCAACCCCACCTGTTGGCTGTTCTGGCCGCATCCGTCGATCCGATCGTGACCATCACGTTTGATGGAATCATCTGTTCGGTAAGCGACTCCATCGAGCGTGTCTTTGGGTGGAAGCCAGAGGACTTGGTCGGTCACAATATCAAGGTGCTCATGCCGGATCCCTACCGATCGGAACACGATACCTATCTGAAGAACTATGAGCGTACAGGGCAATCCAAAATCTTATGTGAAACACGGGAGTTCTCCGCGATTCGAAAAAACGGCGATGTGTTTCCCTGTGAGATCACTGTTTCAAGAGTGGAACTCGGTAGTGAAAAGAAGCCGTTCTTCAGTGGAATCATTCGAGATATCAGCGATCGTAAGACGGGTGAGGAGCAGATGCGTTTCTTGTCTCAGGGTCTGGCCTCGGTCGGAGAAGCTGTGATAATTACCGATTTGACCGGGATGATACAGTATGTCAATCCCGCCTTTTCCAAATTAACTGGATATACTTCCGATCAGGCAATCGGTCAAAATCCACGTGTATTGAACAGCGGCCAATACTCCAAAGAGTTCTATAGCAAAATGTGGCAACAGATTCTCGGGGGCGAAACTTGGTCGGGGGAGGTAACCAATCAGAGAGCCGACGGTTCCCTTTATGAATGCATGCTGACCATCGCGCCGATGTTCGACCCGGGTCGGAGGATCGAGGGTTTCGTGGCGGTCCAACGTGACATCACGGATCATAAGAAGGCCGATCAACAGTTGCAGGAGCATACCAATAGGATTGAAGCGGCGAATTTCGAGTTGTTCCACACTCAAAAGGAGCTTGAACGGACGGTGGAAAAATTGGAACGCTCGAACCACGAGTTGAAGGACTTCGCCTATGTCGCCTCTCACGATCTCAAGGAACCGCTACGCGGCATCCACAACTACTCGACATTTCTGATTGAAGATTACGGCGACAAGCTGGATGACGACGGCCGCCTGAAGCTCGAAACACTTTGCCATCTGTCTCAGCGGCTCGAAAAATTGATCGATACACTTCTCTACTATTCCCGCGTCGGCCGCCTGGACATGGCCATGAAAGAAACATCGCTCGAAAAGATCGTCAACGACGTGCTTGATACATTGCGGCCTAGGATCGAGGAATTGGAAATTGAGGTCCGCATTCCGATGGCCCTTCCGAATGTCCATTGCGACGCTGCCCGCATCGGCGAGGTGTTCCGGAATCTGATTTCCAATGCCATGAAATATAACAACAAAGAGAAGAAGTGGATGGAGATCGGGTTCGAGCACAGAGACGATCAAGATCGAGATTCACACGATCGCCATCATATGAATGGCGCCGAATACGTATTTTATGTTCGCGACAACGGCATTGGGATACGCGACAAGCACATGGAGAGTGTATTCCGAATGTTTAAACGTCTTCACGGCCGAGACAAGTTTGGAGGCGGCACCGGGGCCGGGATGACGATCGTGAAGAAGATTATTGAACGACATGGCGGAACC
>JBHHUV010000415.1:0-2432 GCA_046754005.1 Phycisphaerae bacterium
TCCTGACCGGCGGCGGCGACTGTCCGGGCATCAACGCGGTCATCCGGGCGGTGACCAAGACGGCGATGTTTGACCACGGGTGGCAGTGTTTCGGGATTGAGGATGGCTTTCTCGGGTTGATCGAGAACCGGATTCGCCCCCTGACCCGTGAGGACGCGAGCAACATCCTCACCCGTGGCGGCACCATCCTCGGCACCTCCAACAAGGCCGACCCGTCGCGATACGCCGTCGGCCAAAACGAAAAGGGCGAGCCGCTCTTCGCCGATGTGCGGACAACGGCGATGGACCATTTCAACGAACACGGTCTCGACGCCCTCGTCGTCATCGGCGGCGACGGGACGATGAGCTGCGCGGCGGAGATGATCCCGATGGGCCTGCGCTGCGTCGGCGTCCCCAAGACGATCGACAACGACCTGATGCACACCCACGTGACGTTCGGTTTTCAGACTGCGGTTGAAATCGCCACCGAGGCCCTGGACCGGCTGCACACAACCGCCGCCAGCCACCATCGGATCATGGTCTGCGAGCTGATGGGCCGCAACGCCGGCTGGCTGACGCTCCATTCCGGTCTCGCCAGCGGGAGCGACGTGATCCTGATCCCCGAGATCCCCTACGATGTCGGTAAGATCTGCGACTTTTGCAAGGAACGCATGAAGCACCGAAAGGCATTTACCATCGTCGCCGTCTCTGAGGGCGCTCGACCGGCGGATGGGGAGCAGTTCGTTCGCGAAACCATCGCCGACAGCCCCGATCCGGTCCGCCTCGGCGGCATTGCCCAGCGGTTGCAGGGGCAACTCGAGCAGTGCTCAGGCATCGAAACCCGTGCGGTCGTCCTCGGCCACATCCAGCGAGGCGGCACCCCCTGTGCCGGTGATCGCGTTTTGTCGACTCGCTTCGGCCACGCGGCGATCGACCTGCTCGCGGAGGGAAAATACAACCAACTGGTCGTCATCCAGCACGGTGAGATCACCAGTGTGCCGATCAGTGAGGTTGCGAACCAGCAGCGTATGGTAGAACCGGACGATGAGCTGGTTCGTATCGCGCGCTCTGTCGGTACATGCTTCGGAGATTGAAACCGCCATTCACATAGTCTGATCAGAGCCGCGCCCGTCAGGAAGCGGTCGGTGTTATTCACTGAGAAACCTCTCGATCATCCGAAAAAACCCGGGAGGTCTGCTCACTTCTGTTGCGACGCCGTGGTATCATTGCCCACATCATGAACGACCGCTCCGCCAGAGTGATGATATTACTGGGTCTACCACCACTGGCCGTCGCGGCCTTTTTTATAGGGGGGAATGGTTTTGAAGCACTGGGTTTCAAGGAACCACGCTCGCTTCAGTACGCTTGTGCCATTTTAACAATAGTACTCTGCGGCCCGATGCTCCTGATCTGGCGGCAATACCTGTCCTGGAACTGGGCCCGCGTCTGTCGCATAGCCTCTTTCACGCTGCTCGTCGCACTTCAGCTTATCCTGTTCAAACCGATGTGGGCCATTACCGGTTGTGTTCGGGCGGAAATGCTCCTGTTCGGACAGACGACTTCGACGTCCGGACTGTGGTGGCTGTGCAGCGCACTGGCATGCTGGGGGCTTTTCGTCTTTCGTCGTCAATCACGACCCGCCCATCGCCGGGAAAAGGAGATCGCCCCTATGACGCCGAACACCATCCGCCTAGTTGTAACACTCGCCCTGATTCCGCTCCTGCCGGGCCTGTTAATGATCACAGGTATGGCGCTCGAAGACTTCACCGCCTTGGGATCAAAGTGGCGCATGTGTCTTGCCTACGAACTCTGCGCCATCGTCACCGTCATCCTCTGCATCAGTCTCTGGCGGGTAACAATCGAATGGAATCTGAGGCGACGCATCGGGACTCACATTCTTCTCTTGGCTGTGCTCCTCGTTCCCTTTTCCGTCTTCTTGCCCCCCGGCACAAGCGTCTGGGAAGCGTTTCGCGATACGATGCCGTTGATGATGCTGGGTGTCTGGTTCATCGGCACAGCACTGGTCTGGCGATCAAAGCCGCCGAGCCTGGCGGACTTCACATCCAACGATCCCGAGAAACTCGAAGACATCATCAGATGCCCACAGTGCCGCTACAGCCTGATCGGCCTCCGTGAGGCTCGCTGCCCTGAGTGTGGATGGAACTCGACGCTCGACGACATCGTGGGCCGATCGCTCGCCAGGGTGATGGACGCGGAAGATTGATGGGAAACCAATATCAACCAGATGGGGATGAACGCTTGTTGCTCCGGCCGGTATGCTAACCGGCCTGGATAAAGTTCTCTTTTTAAGGAAGGAGCAACGAGCGTTTATCCCCATCTGATTGCACTGCTTGAAGCAGTGGCACACTTGCGATTATCTTGATGCGTAACCGTGACAATCCTCGTTCACAATTTCGCTCAACTCGTCGCCGTACCCCCCGGTCCGGTTTGTG
>JBHHUV010000416.1:0-2430 GCA_046754005.1 Phycisphaerae bacterium
ATAAGCGCTCCCTCGCCTGCCAAGCTCACATTATCAGCCAGCCTTTGAAACCTTGGCTGGCCGAACATATTGAGAAACTCCGTATCCGAAGCAGGCCCGCCGGTATTCAGAGGCGGATGGTCCACGACGACCCCCGCCCGACTTGGAGTTGCCACGGCAAACAGCCCGATGACACAAATTATCTGCATACGCCACATGGTGTATCTCCCCAGGGATCGTACTCTTCGGCCCGCTGCCAGTAGAGGTTATCACCCTCTCGGCCGCGCGTCAAGAAGAAACTGTCCAATAACCGAAAAGTGGTTCTTGCTCAACGGCAGCTCTCCGAGAATCATCCCATTGTTCGCGAACCGCTGGGCGAATATATCGTTGTCGAAATTGGAGGAGAGATCCTGAGGTGTCTGCCAACCAATAATAAACTCGCCACAGTCACGGATAGCCACCGCTACGCCAGAGCCGTCGGTGGACACCTGGCTCTCCAGGAGTTGGCTGGGAGGCATAGGGCATTGTGCTTGAAGTTCCTCGATGAATGCAAACGAAATCAATAAGATCGGCAAAATTCGGGTAAATCCCGGTAGAAAAATGCGCGAGGATTCTCCGCTGGATGTACACATGATGTACACTCCTTAAAAGGCTGGAAAGGGCTTGATCGAAACAGGAAGACGATATTCAAACGAACAGTTTTTGACTACTGATCGATTAGATGTCTACCCCCGGCTTCACTCCTTTCTCTTTCTCCTATGAAGAATAACAAGGCCGATTATGACAAAAAGCCCGGTCGAGGGCTCTGGAATGGTTGAAAGTTGAAAGGCGAGGTCACCGGGCGCAAAGAATTGCCAATCAGGGAAATTCTGATTGACAAATGCTTGTCCGCTCTCATCGACGAATGCGAATTCCCATCGAAAGAGGCTATCGATGTCGCCGATCTGCACGATCTCCAGCCAATACTGTGTATCCGCCTCCAACAAGACAGATGTCGAGAGTGTGGCCTCAAAGAGATATTCCAACGGAAGCCCTCCCACGGCGACCGTCCTGCCCGTGGCGACGCGGGAAGGATTGAGGAGACTTTGCTCGAATAGGATGTTGCCATCGTCGGGAAGGCCATCCACGGCCCGAGCGCCGTAGAATCTGATGCGCATCGTCTCGGTTACCGGGGGCGGCGTGGCCGGCGTGCCGGAACCCCCGTAGAAGCCCAGCCAGGTAACTTGGCGAATCAGCGCGGAATTGCCCGAAAGGAGGATATTGTCCGCGAGTCTCTGCCATGCCTGCTGCCCAATGGGGTTGATGAACTCGGTATCCGCGGCAGGACCTCCGCTCAGAATCCCCGGATGGTCAATAACGACACCCGCCCGACTTGACGCGGTCGACTTGAGCAAAACGATGACAAAATATGTCAGCAAATGCCTCATTGCACATCTCCCCTCTTTGGCCCGTCGTTGACTCTTCGGGCCATTATAGAAATTCACCAGGTGACCGGCGCGAAAGCCGCTCCCTTCTCCGTCTCCTACGAAGAATAACAAGTCCGAATACGACAAAAAGCCCGGTCGAGGGTTCCGGAATCGTCGAGAGTTGAAATGCCAGGTCGCCGCCGAGATTTGAAAACGTCCAGTCCGGCACGTTCTCGTTGAAGAAAGCGAAGTCGTCCTGATCTGTGAACGCTAACTCTCAGCGAAAATGGCTGTCGAGATTGCCAAGCTGCATGATCTTCAACCAATACGGCGTGTTGGGCGATAATGCGACCGGCGTCGTCAAGTCAATCTGATAGACGAATTCCGGGGGGCCCGGCCCATCCAGGATGGTATTGCCCGTGGCGGTTCTCGAAGGATCGACGACGCTCTCCTCGAACACGATTGTTCCAGGCAAGCCGCTTCCAGCGGCAACGTCATAGAAGCGGACCCGAAATGTCTCGGTGTCGGGCGGTGGTTCGATCGGGGCGAACGTGCTTCCATAGAACCCAAAGAAGTTAATTCTCCGTACCGGTTCGCCGACATCCGGCCACACGAAATTGTCCGCCAGCAGTTGCCAAGTAGGGATCGGTGGTCCGGGGATGATCACGAATTCCGTATCACTCGCCGGCCCCCCGCTCAGAATTCCGGGATGATCCACAACAACCCCCGCCCGGCTAATCGCGCTTGACGTCACAAGAAAAAGGACAAAATATGTCTGCAACAGCCTCATGGCTCATCTCCCCCGAAATCGTACCTACGGCCCTCTGTTGACTCTATGTGCCATGATAGCGATTCCCCAAGTGTCCGACAAGAGCCAACTGTCAAAAAATACAAGGCAAGCCGTCGTTGGGCTCATCTAGGCTCTTCTGGCTCCCAGCGGGGCCGAACTAGCCTCCTGATCATCCCCCCAATCCCCCCTACGCCCTCATCGGGATTTAGACCGCCGGTTGAGGCCTCGAACCACGTTTAAGCGGTCGGGCTGCAC
>JBHHUV010000417.1:0-2410 GCA_046754005.1 Phycisphaerae bacterium
GTCGGTTAGTTCGAAGAACGGCGCGATCGGTGGTATAACGTATGGAAAGAGTGGAATGAGAAATCTGAATCGATCAAGCAATTTACACACTTGAGCATATTCCGCTCTGGCGATTCGAATGTGCGTGCCGATGTCCATTCCAAGGCCATTCGTTTGGCAACCCTGAATCCTATGTTCTTCGAGACGTCGGATCATCGGGAACAGGTTGCCGTCTTCCTTTATCATCTGCATCGCTAGCGACACACAAAGCTCACTGAAGCATGTTTGGAGCATAACGAACTTATGTTTCTGTTCGCCGAAGGCATTTTGGACAGCCTCGCGGATACTGACCTGAAGTTTTCGGAGGATCACGACGAGAGGATGGTGATAGTTCGAGATAAGGTGGTCGATCAACGGAGCTGCGGATTCCCACGCTTCATCAGGAAGTGGTTGCTCCTCAAAGATACCTTTGTCTACTCGCTTCATGACATCACCCATTGCCCCCATGGAGACAATCCATCTCATTCTTGTAAGCCTTACGATATTGCGGAATCTACTCGTAGAGGGCACTTCGCTCGCGTCTGATCGTTAGTTCGTCGGCGACTGGCCCCCCAAGTCTTTCTCATCCTCGTACTCGAAGGTTGCCGTCACGGCGCGTACATGATGTTCGTCGGGAAAACCCATGCGCACAACAGGAAAGATATCATCTATGATCCCCGGTGGCGGCGGCGATTCACGGCCCAGTTCTTCTTCGACAATCTCGACGACCAGTGGAAAGTAGTCATTCAGGGCGCAGTCGGGTTCATCGCGCATGACGCAATGCCCCGCGTCGTCCTGCATCTTGCAATCGGCACAGATCACCTCACGAAGTCGCTCGACGTAGGGATCGATCCGCGAATCCTCCACCTGCCGGACGACTTCGATGATGCGACCGACGCGGGAGAGAATGGGACAATCGATATCCTTCCGCAGGTCGCACCCACCTCCCGAGGTTTCGTAGATGCAGATACTGCAGATGCGTTCTCTAAGGCGATCCGTGATACGATCCTGTAGCTCTTTCATGGGTAACCCCTCAAGCTATCGTCGTCTTACGGCCTCTATTCTTGATATTCGAATATATCTCGGCGCATTGGCGACAGGCGCCGTTTTGACGATTCCAATCCGGAAAACTCGAGTGAATCACGTCCTCGATTGGATCGGCGCCATTATCCTCGAATCGAAACCAATCATAAGTCGGGAACCCACAGAGCGGACACCGTCCTCCGGGATTCCGTTGTGTCGTTTCCGGAGGATCGGCATAGGGATCGTGGAATAGCGTGTTCGGTTGAGCCGCCCAGTCGATCAGCCGGGCGTGTGTAAGGCCTGTTTCGCGAAACACACGATCAAATGCAGTATATGACTCCGCGGCCGATTCATTGAACACTTTGTCGAACATGGAACGCAATCGTCGCGTGTAGGATTCCTCGGCCCTTCCTTCGAGAGTCAATCGCCCTTGCACATAGATGTCCCACAACACACGGTAACGATCGCGCAGAAGATTCTGTTGGGCAGGCAGACCGTTCATTACCTCCCGACGATAGGAAAAACGATCGTCCAGCATATCGGAGACGTGAAGCAGATCGCGCCGCATCCAATACTCAATGCAACCGGAATCAAGGAACGAGAGGGGACAAAGCTGAATGATCAGTGTTCGATCGGCGGGCGTCGCGTCTTGCTCGGCCTGTCTCAGAAACATCTCGGCCGATTCGTGTTTTCGGCGGGCCGCCTCTCGCACAATACAACGCCCCACATGCCGGTCGATGAGGGGTCTCTCAGCCAAGAGCAATAACAGGGATGCGTCGAGTTGCAATCTCGAGAAGAACGCGGCATAGGCGTCATGAAATTTCTTTTCATCTTCCCGACCGCTCGGGGCGGCATAGAGAGGATCGATCACGGCATGAAGTTCGGACTCCAATCGCCGGTCCCGACGGCATGCCAGAAAAACAGTCTGCTCGATGAGTGTCGGGTCATATTCGATTCGCATCTCACTCATCCTACGTGGGAAAATCAGGTCCACCCTGTTTGCTGGAAGGATCTACACCCACCTGTACCAGAGGCGACTCTCCGGATGAAGCGCAGGTCTCGGGACCACAACTGAGGGTCTCATCTCGGACGGAATCGACAGGGCGCAACTCCAGGAAAGAGGATCCGGGGTTAATGTCAAGTCGGCGACACTCTGCCTCGTTGAATGCGCCGGCGAACCTTGCAATTACACCATAACATCCATCCGGATCCGCTTCGTCGACCCGGCGTGCGAGAGATGGCATCCATCTCGCCAGATGGTCTTCCAGAAACGATCGCTGAGCATCGCACAGGATCTTCAGGGATTCAGAGTCTTTCTCATGATGTATCGCATAGGCCTCCTTGGCCGACAGGATACTCATGAACTCGC
>JBHHUV010000418.1:0-2383 GCA_046754005.1 Phycisphaerae bacterium
CCTTGAGCCGGCCCAGACCCGCGACCGGGGGATGTGCTGCGGCGCCGGCGGCGCCCAGATGTTCAAGGAGGAGGAGAGTGGCGACGAACGCGTCAACGTCCGGCGCACGGAACAACTTCTGGCGACGAAGCCGGACACCGTCGCGTCAAGCTGCCCCTTCTGCCAACGGATGCTGGTCGACGGTCTGGCGGTCAAAGAACGTGAAGACGTCGCGGAACTGGACATCGCCGAGTTGCTCTGGAAGTCGGTCGAGTCCGGAGATTCGACATCTCAGGTGGGTGGCACTGTCAAGGCCTGAGCCTGAAAGGATCAGGCCTTGGCAGTGGTGTATCAAAGCTCCAGCACCTCATGAGTGGCATTGTCGGGTGCCATGCTTACACGACCCGGCCTCATCGGGTCGGGTAAGCATGCGAAAGAACAGCAGATTCTAGCCACCGGGACAGGCGTGCCAAAGAGGACCAACGATCGGCATGGCCGCGCGGGTCCATGACAGATTTCGCGGGTTCTCTTGCCGGCTTCAGCCGGGCTTCCATGAATCGATCCCGGCGTTGGTAGGATCCGTTTGGTCCGCCCTAACTGTCATGCACCCTGGCCGCGCTATGCTTGACCATGCAACTCGGCAACATATCATCCCGCCGAAGTCGCGCATGCCGAGGAAAAGGCATGTGCAGCCCAAGTATATCGCTTGATGAATTCCTCCTCCGTCAGCTTCGACGCTGCCACCAGCCGCGCCAGCATGACGGGATCCTCGAGATCGCGCCGTTCCATGCGAATCATGTACGACTCGGCCCCGCGATAGGTGTCGGAGTTCACATCGACGGTGCGTATCCGCGTCCGGTTCGTCTGATCGTCGATCATATCCCCAAAACGCATCGGCCGAACATTACTCCCCTGCAACGTCACCATAACCCCGCCGCCCAGATCCAACGCATCATCAAGCAGCAGCCGGATCGACCCGTTGCCCAGATCCCGACAATAGGCCATGTCAAACGGGACAGGCGGCGCGCACCGTAGCATATAGCCGATCGTCTGCGGCACGATCGACATCTGCTCTTTGCGATCGGCCAACCGGCGTTTGAGTTCGTCCGTCAGCATCCGCGCGAGTGGTACCTCGGCGAGCCGAAGGTGACCGGCCGCATCGAGCGGAACTTTTTTCCCCAGCAGATGCTCCAGTTCCTCCCGATCCCCCAGCCGATAGGCCAATCCCTCCGCCACGATCGCCACCCCGTAGGGCCGGTTCATCGCCCGGCGCTTGATCATGGATCCCTCGATCACATCCACCAGGTGCTCGAATGAAAGATCCGGTGGGAATGCCTCGGGAATCAGCGTCAGCGTCGCGCCGGTCGATTTCCCCATCCCCAGCGCGAGAAAACCCGCGTGCCGGCCCATGACCACGACGATATACCATCGCTCGGTCGTCCGGGCATCCTCCATCAGGTTCGCCACGAGTTCCGAACCAAGATGTCGTGCCGTCGTGAATCCGAACGTGGGCACGTCACCGGGCAAAGGAAGATCGTTGTCGATGGTCTTGGGAACGTGAACCACACGAATCCGCCCCTTCGAGCCCTCCGCGACGAACCGGGCACTCAGGGCGGTGTCGTCGCCGCCGATGGTCAGCAAATGCGTAGCGCCCAGTTCGGCAAAATGCCGGAGCACACAGTTCACCTTTTCCGCGTTCGGGCAGACGACGGTCGAGGTCTCGAGCTGCGTCTCGTCCAACAACGTCGCCCGGTTGGTGCCGAGGATCGATCCCCCCTCGAAGTGGATGCGGGCCACGTCCTTGATGGCCAGATCGATCGCATGCCGCTCAGAAACGAACCCATCCGAAGAGATGGATTTGAACCCGTCGTAGATGCCCACGACGGAGAGGCCGTGGTTAATCGCCTCGATGGTCGCAGCGCCGATCACGGCGTTAATCCCCGGTGCGGGGCCGCCGCCAACAATAATCGCCAATTTGGGCTTGTTCATTTCACTCTGCTCATACTCCCCATCGTGATCGGTCGGGCCGCCGTCCCCGGCTCATCGTCCGTTCGATCAACAGCTATTTCGCACGGGCCGCCACGTTGTCCAGCACGTTCATATAGTTGATATAGCTGTCATAGGGCGACTCGTACGGATTGAAATATTTGTGTACATCCCCGTCTGCGAAGTACTTCGTACACATGTAATAGAAATGATCCGAGGTCTGCAACCGCCGCCAGTCGTCGAGCAAATCTTCGTCGCCCTTTGCCTTGACGGCCGCTTCGAGATTGTAGACCTCCTGAAGCGCGTTGGACTGCATCGCGTTGCCCAGCCATGCGGACAGATCCCGTTCGGTGTCGGCCCAACTGATCAGGTGTGGCGCGTCGATCTCGCCGACCGCCTCATAGGAATCCGCGATCTC
>JBHHUV010000419.1:0-2377 GCA_046754005.1 Phycisphaerae bacterium
TCCAGCATTACACAGGGTATTCGCACTGCTTGAAGCAGTGGCACACAAACGCGCCCAATCCTCAACCCACGGCATGCTTACCTGACCCGATGAGGCTGGGTCGTGTAAGCATGGCACCCGCTGGGTTAATCGCTGAAACGTTCTTCCTTCCACGGATCGCCGTGGATGTGGTAGCCGTTGCGTTCCCAGAAGCCGGGTTGGTCGTCGGCGATGAGTTCGACGCGGTTGATCCACTTGGCGCTCTTCCAGAAATAGAGCTTCGGCACGACGACGCGGACTGGTCCGCCATGATGGGGGGTGAGGGGGCGGCCGTCGTGCAGGAGGGCAAAGAGACAGTCGTCATCGAGAAAGTCGTCGATGGAAAGATTGGTGGACCAGGGGCCGCCGGATCCTTCGCAGGCATGGAGGATGACATGGCGGGCCTCGGGCCTGGGGCGGACGTGGGACAGGACGGTTTTCGTGGACGGCCCCTCGAAGACATTATTCAGGCGCGACCAGGTGGTGACGCAGTGGATGTCGCAGAAGACCTCGATGCGGGGGAGGGCCTGAAATGTCTCGAGATCGCACGACCAGGGTTCCTCGACGAGACCGTCGATGCGGAGTTGCCAGACGGCGGGATCGATCGCCGGGATGCCGCCGTAGTGCAGGACCGGCCAGTTTTCGGTTTCGGTCTGACCGGGGGGGATGCGATCGGTCCGCTTGGTGTCTTCGCTGGTGATCCGCGGTAGATCGGTGCTGCTGCTCTTGTTGTCGGGCATATTCGGCTCCATTCCAGACTGCATCCTGATTCCCAGGCCCATGACGGATTGAAAATCGATGCCCCACGGGGTTCCTGCCTCTCTCGGGCGAAATCCGGGTTGGGGATTATAGCCGACCCGGCGGCATCGATGTCAGCGAGGCGGAAAAAATGGGTGCAATAAATGCGTCTCGGGATCGTTTCTACTGAATATTGGAGACGGACCGCGCGCCGAAGGGGTAGCGAATCAGCGCGCTCGGCCACCGGTTGAGTCGGCGGCATGATTCATCTATAGTGTGTGATTGAAGCCATTTGAGTCGATAACAGAACGGATGGCGGCTTCTCTTTTTTCCATCAGCGAGGTCGATTCATGGTGATCCGACGGCGTTTACCAGGACTGGTACTCCCGGTGATCGTATCACTTTTCTCCACCCTGATTCTCTCAGCGCCGGCAGAGGCACGGAATACCCCCCCGAATCGAAAATCGAACCACGCCAATCCTCGGCCACACCCCCGGACGCTCGGTCCGCGCTCGACACGGGGTCTGCGGAGGGAGCGCTTTCGGGGCGGATCGCCGCAGCAATTGTACCTGCTCCAGCCGCAGGCGTTGCGGGAACTGGAGACATCCGAATTGTCGCTCATCGCCGAGCACATGTATGGACTCGACGCGACCGAGAAGGCTCGCGTGGAGGCGGAGATTGTCCGGATTCAGGACGCCCGTTGGATCGACAAGGATGGAAACCACACCTACTCGGACTTGATCACGAAGCGGGCGAGCCGTTTTCAAACGTTGACCGGCGGAGCCGAACTTGAGACGCTGTCCCCCGTGGAACTGGCGAAGATTCGCGTCGATCGAGAGTTCGCCAAGATCAATGGGGATATCCGCCGTTTCGAGCGTAAACATCCGGTACAGTTCTCGGTGATCGCGGAGCAATTGGAAACGGTGATTGATCCGTCCAAGGTATCCGCGGCCCAGGCAGAGTGGCGCGATCGCGCGGGGAAGCTTCCCGGACCGTTCAAGGCGCGGCACCTGTTGCGTGGAATTCAAACCCGGCGATTCACGGGGAACAAACAAGGCGGCAGAAGTGTCGGAGCGCGCCCCGGCGTCGTCAAGCCAAAGATTATGGCGGTGGGTCCGGCCGTGAAGAAGCGGCCCCCCGCGCGCGCGGGCCGCTCGACGCCTCCGAAGGCAACATTAAAACCTCCACCCCCAAAAAACGCGGGGATCAAATCGGTACGAAAGCCCAAGCCAACGATCAAATCGAAGAGGGGGAGCCGACGACCCACCGAGCGCGCGCGTCCGTTGAACGAGTGGGAAAAGTATGTCCGCGATTTCATCGTTGAATATGATCTGTCGGAGGCGCAGCGGAATGCGTCCCTTTCGATCTTGCGGGAGATGACGGCCCGGGCGGTTCGGATCGAAAAGGTCAATCAGGATCGGATCACCGAGGCTGAGAAGATTTCGGATCGCAAGCGGCGGACCAAGCGGCTCAAGGAACTGAAGGAGCCGATCGACCGATTGTTTCATGACATGAAGCTTCGGCTGGACGGCCTGCTCACGGCCGCACAACGAATCAAGACGACCGGGAGCAAGTCCAAGCGACGAAAATAGACGCTACGCAGGTGGATTTGCCCTGTTGT
>JBHHUV010000420.1:0-2374 GCA_046754005.1 Phycisphaerae bacterium
CGACATCGATGTGATGCGGGAAACCGCATCGGATCGGATATGGCATACAACCTCATTCTGGTCGTCCCCCACGTCATCCAACCCGCTCAATTGTGTGGTGGAGTATGCCCACGGATACAGCAGGGTGCCGCCGCCGATACGCCGGGCGGCGCTCATCGTGCTGCGCAATTCGGTGACAACCGACATCTCCGACCGTTTCCTCTCACTATCCACCGAGGCGGGAGTGATCCGCCAGGCCGACCCAAACCGGCCGGGCAACTGGTACGGCATCCCCGAGGTGGATGCCGTCCTCAACCGTTACATGCACCGGGTGCCGGTTCTGTAATGGCTACCACTTCGATCCTCGGCACCGCATTGGACAATCTCCGCACTCAGCTCGTCGCACGGGCAGGATTGAGTGGGGTCAGGGTAGAAACAGGCCAGCTCGGTGAGCTCGAGGAGGCCGAGGTGATCTCGCTTTCGAGGGCCACGGTGGACCATGAAGCGTTCGCAATGGGCGGTATACGGCGGGAAACGATCACCATCACCGGATTCATCGACGTGGCCCGGCCGGGACAGATCACCGGCACCGCCAATGCATCCGCCAAAGCAGCCCGAGACCGGGCGCTGGCAATCGTCGCTGAGATCGAAGATCAGCTCGAGGATGACGACACCCTGTCGGGGGTAGTGAAGGATGCCCGGTTTGGAGGTTACGAATATACCGACTCTGCCACCGACACCGGCCATCACGCCCATGTCGAGTTCACCATCCAAGCCGAGGAGCATCTGATACGATGAGCACCATGTGGCGCAACGTTGCAGACTTTCCACTCGACTTGTCCTACCACGAACCATTCACCGAGGATGGGCTGACGATGGGCCGTCTCGTCCGAAAGATCGTCAAGCCCGGCAAGACCTTCTCGGCTGCGGACGCTGAGAAGGCCGGCGTCTCTGTTCGGGCGTTGCAGCGGATGGGAGTGATCCGGCCGGTGAAACGGAAGGCGAAATAGTGGGCACTCATGTTCTCAACGATGTCAAACTGTGGGTGGACGAGTTCGACCTGTCCGGCGATCACAACCAAACCGCCTGGAGTCTCACCACCGATACGGTGGAGTTCACCGCCTACGGAGCCGGGTCGCCCAAACCTCGCATCTACAAGCCCGGATTGAGTGATCTGACGTTCAGCATGGCCGGTTATTGGGATGCAGCATCGGGGGGCGACGAGCCCGACAACGTGTATTTCGGCAACATCGCCGCTCAAGGCGTGCTCACGTTCTCTGCGGAAGGCGGCGATGACGGTGAAACCGCCTATTCGATGCGGTCCGTCGAAGCCTCGTACAATCCGCGCGAGGGGTCGGTGGGTGAAGCCCACAGCTTCAACGTCGACGGTAAGGCGAAAGGCCAGTGGCTCGGCGGGACGATCATGCACAATGCCACCCGAACCGCATCGGGTAACGGCACCGCCCGTCAGCTCGGTTCGGTAGCCGCCGGGGAGTATGTGTATGCGGCGTTGCATGTCGTCACTGTCTCCGGCACCGCTCCGACTTTGGATGTGAAGGTCCAATCGGATTCAGCGTCCGGGTTTGCCTCACCTACCGATCAGATCACATTTACGCAGGCAACAGCGGGAACCTCGGAGTGGGGGACTCGGGTAGCGGGGGCGATCACCGACGACTGGTGGAGAGTGAATTACACCATCGCCGGCTCGTCGCCTTCATTCCTATTCATAGTGACCATCGGCATCGGCATCTAGGAGGTATACTCGAACAATGGCAACACACGTTCTCGATGATGTGTCGATAGTCGTCAACTCAGTTGACCTGTCAGACCATCTCGAATCGCTCACTCTGACATACACCGGCGACACGCCTGAGGACACGGCTATGGGAGACGCGAACCGTTCCTATTTGGCATCCGGTCTCACCGACTGGGACATCTCCGGCACATTCCGCCAGGACTTTGCAGCGGCGAAGGTCGATGCGACGTTGTTCAGTATTGTCGCCACATCGGTGACGACGACACTGAAACCCACGTCGGGGGCGGTATCGGCCACCAACCCGTCGTTTGCGGGTTCGACCATCCTCGACTCGTACAACCCGATCGACGGGTCCGTAGGCGATTCGCATACGGTGCCGTTCAGTCTCAAAGGTACTGGGGCTCTCACCCGCGCCACCTCATAATGGACACCGCCTTGGCGGTTGAAGGCTTGGCTGAGACCGTCAAAGGGCTGAAACGTGCATCTTCGACCCTGCCTAAGGCCGTCTCGGCGGCGCATCGGGAAATCGTCACCCGGACCGTCAAACCGAAAGCATTGTCGAATCTGATGTCTCAGCGGTCTCCCAAGGTGCCGAAGAAGCGGGGGATGATCGGCCATTTCGCCACCCAGCGGGAAGCC
>JBHHUV010000421.1:0-2349 GCA_046754005.1 Phycisphaerae bacterium
GCCTGCCCACGCCGGCGAAGTGTTCGGCATAGAGCCGGTTAAACGTCGCGAAGTCACGCTTCATATCCGTCAGAAAGACCTGCACATCGACGATGTCTTCCCACCGCGCCCCGGCGTCTTCCAGCACGAAGCGGACATTCTCAAAGACGGCAAGCGTCTGCGCCGCGATGTCGCAGGCGACGATATTCCCCTGTTCGTCGAGCGTCACGCCGGGGATGGTCTTACTCCCACGTTTTCGCGGCCCGATGCCGGAGAGAAAGAGCAGGTTGCCTGCGCGCTTCGCATGGGGGAACGCCCCGACGGGTTCGGGGGCACGGTCACTCAACTTCGATTCGGCCATCGTTATGTGTCCATAATCGCCCGTGTAAATGGTTCGTTGTCGGATAGAAATCCAAGCCCACAAAGAGACTATTCGTTCTTTCCACTCTTGGCATTATCTGAATGAGGGACATCGAGGTCGGTCAGGTCGAACGAAAAGGAGGGCTTTCCCTCCCAAATGTCGTCAAGCGTAAAACGATGAACAACACCCGCGCGTGCGACAATAAGCTGCCCCATCGCATCCCATGTGGCCCATTCAACGGATGCATCCAGGAGATCGGGGTAACCCTGCATTGTGAATTCAAACGTGTGGCCTCGACCGCTGGAATAGCCCTGGTAGAACATGCGAAGCCGGGGATGACCCGGTGTCGGAAACCAGACCCATCCGGGATCGTCCACGCATCGGAACGCGTAATCCTTACCCTTGACTTTCTCCTCACGCCCCAGTTCTCCTTCCCGTTGCCAGCCGTCACGCGCCAAGCGCGGGAAGAGTACGCCAAAATCTTCAGAATACTCGACATCGGGTAACACGTCGATCCGAAACGGCAAGGAGACCGAATCGTGGCGACGCAGTTCAGGCATCTCACAGTCGAAGTCGCAATACCGATTGGGATTGATTGAGAGCGTGTTGTCGTCGGTCCAGCAACCGCCGCCATGCCAGGTTCCGACATTCTCCCAATCTACAATAGTCTTCAACCAGGGCGGTCGACAGAGACCATTCCATGTCTCGGCATGACTCCCCATCGCGAGATAAACCATCCAGCGCCCATCGAAGGAAACATCACATCGGAATGGAAACAGTCTGCCTCGAAACCAGGATCCATGTTCGATCTCATCCGACTTGGTGTTCCACAGGAGGATGTGGAAGACTTTGGATGGTTTGCGCCGAATGATGACAACGCGTGGGGCCCGTTTCGCGGGCAGCAGATGGATTCGGGGTGATTTGTAGTCGATCGGCATATGCCGAAGTCTCGTCAATATGGCCTATGCGGTGCTCGCATGCACACATTCTTCGGTTCAGTGAAGAAGCGCGTCGCCTCTTCGCCGCCCTCGAGAAAGTTCTTGAAAAACCAGAACATCATTCATTCACCCATCCGCGAGACAAGGATGTCCCGGGATTCAGAGTAGAGAAACACGCGCTTCTGGTCTTCCGTGACGCCGATCCAACCGTAGAATGCGAGCCAGATCAAGATCAGGAGAAGATCATGATGAGATTCATCGACGGCCTGCAATTCCTCTGCGCCAACTCCTTGGCTACGAGATAACAACACGGTGATAACGCGGCTTGCTTTTCTCTTATCTATATTCGGAAGCCTGCCAGCCTGGCGAAGATGTCGAAGCCCCCCCAAGACAATTCGAGGACCGAACAGGAACAACTCGACAAAGCCGGCCGAGGATGCTCGTGGCCTCGTCAACATGGCGACAGCCAGTCCCCCCACCAATCCAATCCCGATATACGCTGCGGCGACCATTTCGTCGGATCGTTCCACCAGAGGTTTTGCGTCTTTCATGGCCTTTCCGAGATAGTCGCCGCCGGTCTGCATTTCGAGCCTGAATAACAAGGGAGCCGTAATGATCGACAGCCCGAGGAAGAACCAATTCCAGTGATACCACTGATCGGTGAGCGATCCGGTCACGAACCAGAATATCGATCCAAGTATCAGTGGAGCAACGAAAATAAAAGGGAAACCGAACAGGATGCCTGCAACGGCATTCAGCCGTCGAAGTTGTACACGGCGCATGAGTTTGGTTTCAACTGTCGCAATCAGATTGCTTTGAGACATGATAGCAGTAGCATAATGCAAAAGGCTAATCAGACGTTATAAGCGCGGATGCACACATTCTTCGGCTCGGTGAAGAAGCGCATCGCCTCCTCGCCGCCCTCGCGGCCGAGGCCGCTTTGCTTCATGCCGCCGAAGGGGACGCGGAGGTCGCGGACCAGCCAGCAGTTGATCCAGACGGTGCCGGCGTCGATCCGCCCGGCGACGCGGTGGGCGCGGTCGAGATCGCTCGTCCAGATGGACGCCGACA
>JBHHUV010000422.1:0-2310 GCA_046754005.1 Phycisphaerae bacterium
GTGCCACAGATGCCGGCAGGGCGTTCGGTCCGCCGCCTCATGTGTCATGGACCCGCGATCGACTCAGACTGTTTACGGTTCGAGCAGTTTCGCAACGAACCGGGATACGTCCTCCGGCCCGACAGTGCCGTTTCGGTTCATATCCGCGGCGCAGGCGGACGGCGTCAATGTCCCCGGGTTGAGAAACTCGGCGATGAAGGGCTGGATGTCTTCGCTATCGATGGACCCGTCCTGGTTGACATCGCCACTGCCGCAGGGCGCGCAGGCCGACACATTGAAGTTGAACGGCGCGTTCGGCTTGGACGGGCCGAAGGGTGGGTCCGGCCGCCAGGTTCCCAACTCAAACCAGTAACTCATGCCCGCCTCCAGGATCGTCGTGACCTCCGGATCGGCGTTGGGCGGGGAACCGGGGCATTCGTCGTCAGCCGTGAGCAACTCGGTCCCGTTCAGGAAGCCGCAGTCGTCCACATAGATGCGCAGGAAGGCATCGGCCGTGCTGTCGCACATGTCGATCGTATAGACTCCAGTACAGGTGCAGACGAATCGAGAGAACACGTTCCAGTAGGGACGGTTCGGGATGTCATTCACGCAACCATAGACACCCGTCGTGTACAGGGGAAGATCGGACGAGGTGAAGACGAGGGCCTGTGCGCAAGTCTCGTTGATGGGGGGAAGACAGACCTGACCGACGGCCACGGCCGGGAAGGCCGACGCGATCACTCTATAAAGCTCGGCGTGGCATTCGAGGCAGGAAAACAAGATACCGCTACTCGATCCCTGAATCGAGACAAAGGACTAAATCAGATAATCGTTCTGGCGGCTTATGGTGGAACTGGGGATCAGGGTCTCTTACTGTTTCCATCCGGCTCACCTGAAGGATGAAGTATCCATCTTCCAGTCTGAGAACACGATTTCCGCCACAAGTCGATGGGATCCGGTGTAACCGAACCTGATTCATGAATCAAGTTCAAATGAAAGAACGTGTCCTTTCCAACGCAGAATGCCCCATTGTCTTGGTCCTGGGAGAAGGTAGCCTGCCGACTGATCATCCATGATCTGACCCGGCCACAGCGGTCTGAATGGAGGGGGTGCACGACACATCGCAGATCAAGACTTGATGGTCTCCATTCACGCTCGCGATCCATTCGAGGGCCTAGCGACGCGACGCAACAGAACGAAGGTGAGAGAATCGTCTGGCTAACGTATCGCGACGAGTTGGCAACTTCAAAGCGGTTGTCGCGACAACCGGAACGGCACCTTGGTGCCGTTTCGTGCGCCTTCCATCGGCCGTGATGGCGTCAAGAACGCGGTTTTGACGTATAAATAGGGATTAGGATTCGATTATGAATCCCTTGCTCTGCCAACTGAGCTACGCCAGCGAGTTCTCACAAGCTTTGTATATATCACGATTCACAATCTCGTGCAAATTTGTCCGGACGGTGAAAAACCGTGGGGGTTCGGGAATCGTGCTGTATAAGGCCCATTCGACCTGGTTCCGGACAAGGGCCACTTGCGAAGCCATGCCATGACAATTTTACCCCTGTCCGCGAAGCGTGGAAAATATCGCTCCCTATGTGAAGCCATCTTCCCTGTGTGTCGATACAGGGGAGAGTGCATTCGGACCCTCCTCGGCGAAACAAGGGCCATGGGGCTGGTTTATCTGACGTTACGAATGTGTTACGGCATTGACTTGATCGGACCGAGTCGCGGAACTAGACTCACCTGTGATGAAACGAATCGGAATAATCCTGATCACCGTATGGGCCCTGCTGCTCATGCCGGCCTTGTGTACGGCGGGTGTGATTCTCCATGCCTGCGCGTGCGGGGCTGAGACCGGTTGCAGCCATGAGGATGGTTGCTCGGATGATCCATGCGGCACGCTCGTCGCCAACAGTCGAATGCAACGTACCCTGGTTGAGTTCACACTGGCGTCAATGCCCTGCTTCGTACACTGCACTTCATCCGACGATCCGGATTGTGCTTCATATCATTGTCGTATGGATGAGCAGCCAGTGCTGCTATTCCCCCATTTGCCCTTCCCCCTGAGCGACATCCCGCTCCTCGTCTGATTCTCACGATACAACACACCCAGTAAGTATTGACCCGAGTCTTCGATTTGTGGTCATAATGGCTTTGCTATGGCTGTTCGCACCGGACACCATTTGGAATTCATTGGGAATCGATCGAATGCGACACACGACACAAATGGTTCTGTCGTTCATCTCCGCGTTGCTGCTGGTCGCCGGTTGCGCGACGGTTGATCCGCACCATGATTACGAACGCGCGGTGGAACACATCGAGAAGGCGACG
>JBHHUV010000423.1:0-2307 GCA_046754005.1 Phycisphaerae bacterium
GTGTGCTCCGCGAGGATGTGGATGAGTTTTTCCAGATGCGCCCCAACGAGGACAGCCCCTACATGCTCCTCGTCGCACCGGTCAGAGAGGACAAGCAACTCCCGCTCAACGGCGATCCGAAGGCGGGGCTCGACAAGTTGAAGCAGATCCGATCCGTCGTCCCGGCCATCACCCACGTCGATTATTCCGCCCGCGTCCAGACCGTCGATCCGGTCCGCCACCCCCGGATGCACCGCATCATGACCCGCTTCAAGGAGCGGACGGGCTGCCCGGTCATCATCAATACGAGTTTCAATGTTCGCGGCGAGCCGATCGTATGTAGCCCGGAGCACGCCTACCGCTGCTTCATGGGCACCAACATGGACGTGTTGGTTATAGACAATTTCATTCTTTATAAGAACGAACAACCGGATGCGAAGAAGCACGATATCGACAAATACCTCGCCCAGTTTGAACTGGATTAGTCCGTAGGATGGGTCATAGACCCATCTGTTAATCGTGCCGAGTGCCATAAACGTGTGCCACTGCTTCAAGCAGTGCAGCCAAGGGTGCCACCGGCAAGCTCTGCTTGCCGGTGCCCATTCAGATAAGGCAGTATGCAATAAACTATGTCGCCGTTTTGTTGTTGTCGCCGTTTTGTTGTTGTCGTCGTTGTTGTTGTTGTTGTTATTTTGACGTTTTGACGTTTCGACGTTTCCCCAGCCCTGACAGGGCGTTACCCCGATCGAGGCATCATGGCCATCTTCAAACTCGATCTAACCCCCCCCCCGAAGGTTCTCCGTTCCTTCGGCCTGATCGGTCTGGCCGCGTTCCCCGCCCTGGCCCTGCTGGCATCGCAGCGTTGGCTCGCCTTCGCCGCCCTCCCGGACGCCGCCGTCGATCCAACCGTGATCATACTCCTTACTCTCGGCTTCTATTGCGGCATTTTCGCCTTCGCCGCCCCCAAGGCACTCCGGCCCCTCTTCGTATTCATGTCGCTCGCGGGCTATCCGATCGGCCTGGTCGTGTCCTACCTGGCCATGGGGATCATTTTCTATGGAATCATCACGCCGATCGCGATCCTGTTCAAAATCATGGGCCGAGACGCCCTGAACCGCCGATTTGATCCACAGACATCCAGCTATTGGCTCCGGCGAAAGCCCCCGGCCAGCCTGAAACGCTATTTCCGACAGTTCTGAGCCAAAATTAGGAACCCCCATGAGCGACGACAAGAATCCGCCCGACAACAACGAATTCACCCGCGAATCAGAGGCCGATCGTGTCGGGATCGTCGCCGAGTTCTGGGATTTCCTGAAGCACAACAAGAAGTGGTGGCTCCTCCCCATCCTGATCGCAATCGCCCTGATCCTGATCCTGGTGGCATTCGCGGTCTTCGGCGGCGGCAGCGCCGCCCCGTTCATCTACCCCCTGTTTTAGGCCGCTGGACCGAGAATCCCTTCTCGGTCCGTCCGCTGAACCGAGACTCCCCCCCTCTCGGTCAGGTCCGATAAAATGTGCCATAACAAATGCCCCTCAATTCATGCGGACATTGATATAACTAATTACAACAAAACATGTTAAAGCCTACGCCCTCCCAATGTGACCGGACAAAGCGGAACCATTCGAAAAACACGCAACCAGAAGAATTCCCCGGCGCGCACTCGAATGTTGGGTGAAGCAGAATGAAGGGGTTTTATTCGCCGTCGCGATGTTGAGGATCGTTCAAAGGAACCGGTTCCTTGGGCGAATCAGCAGGTTTGGTTGAAGAAGGCTCCTGAACGTCAGACTTGATTTCCTTGAGCTGATCGCCGGTGTCCTTCAATCCCTTCTTAAACTCGACAAAGCTCTGTCCCAATGACCGACCGACTTCCGGCAATCGCCGACCAAAGATAAGCAGAGCAATGATGCCGATGACGATCATCTCGGGCATGCCGAGATTCGGAAGAAATGCCAGAATCGCGTACTCAGAAATCATCAGATTTCTCCTCTATGTCTGCCCTTTGCCAGAGCTCGGCCATCCTACACCCAAACTCGAATCCTAAATACGGGCCAAGCCGCGCAGTAATTGCGGACAGCCCCACACCGCCGATGGACCCATGTGCCTGCCGATATTATAGCCGGTTCCCAGCATAAAGTGTGGAATCGGATCAGCAAACTCGAGAACAAGCGGAGTAGCGTGCATGTGTGGCATCGCCGGAATCGCCGGGCACCGCCGGATCGACGCGGAACATCGTACTGCCCTCCCAATCATGCTTGACCGCCTCACCCACCGTGGCCCCGACGACGCCGGAGATTACATCACCGAACACGTCGCCCTCGGACACCGCC
>JBHHUV010000424.1:0-2306 GCA_046754005.1 Phycisphaerae bacterium
TGTCCGACGCCACCCCGACCACGGCCGACCTCGTGATCGGCCAGCCGGACTTCGTCAGCAACGCCGAAAACCTCGGGCAGGGCGGAAACGGTCCGGGCGTTGCCCTGCCAGACAGCCTGCAATTTCCCGGGCGCGTCCTGGTTCGCGGCCCCGACGTCTACGTGGCCGACTCCGGAAACAGCCGCGTCCTCCACTACACCGCGCCGACGGCGAACAAGCCGTTCGCGGACCAGGTATTCGGTCAGTTCGACGATTTCACCCGGCGGGCCAAGAACAATGACGGCACGGGCCAGAACGGCTGCTGTCCCTCGGCCGACAACCTGTTCAACCCGATCGGCATCGCCCTGGATGTTGACGACAGGCTGTATATAGCCGATTGGAACAATCACCGAATCCTGAGACTCGAGTCCCCTTTGACGTCTGATACCACCGCCGACGCCGTCTTCGGTCAACCGGATTTCGTCAGCAATACCATCGACAACGGCGGGCCGGCCAACGGGTTGCAGCTTCCCATCGATCTGGCCTTCGACGGCGCCGGGAATCTGTATGTCGCAGACTCCGGGAACCACCGCGTCCTGCTGTTTCAGGATCCCCTACTCGACGCGACGGCCGACGCCGTGTTCGGTCAGCTCGATACCCTCTCGACCGATAGTCCCAACCACGGACTGGGCTTCTTCATGACCGACGCCGACGGTCTGTTCGGACCGACGGGCGTGGGTCTGGACAACTCCGGAAACCTGGTCGTCGTCGACACGAACAACCAACGCGTGCTGAGATTCGACATGCCCATCGCGATGCTTGGCGACCTCAATTGCGACGGGAGTTTCGATACGCAGGACATCGATGCATTCAGCCTGGCACTCACCGATCCCGATACCTACAATGCGATCTATTGCGATCTCAATCGAGGCGATTTCAATATCGACGGGCAAGTGAACGGACACGATATCGCCCTTTTCGTTTCCGCCCTGATCAGCGGCTGACTATGTGGATGTGCCCTCGAATCAGAATACCCAGGCGCCGGCCCGCCGGTGCGTTCACTCTGCTCGAACTCCTGGTCGTCGTGGCGATCATCAGCCTGCTGATCGGGCTGATGGTGCCGGCCCTGAGTTCCGCCCGGCGGAATGCTCGGTCCCTTACATGCAAGAGCCGGCTCAAGAGCCTGATGCTGGCCATCCAGATGTATGCCGACAATCACGACGGCGCCGTCATTTCCTCCTACAACATGACGGGCGTCTCCGGCGGATTCACGAACCCGCTGGATGGCTGGGGGCCGATCCTCGACCGGGATCACTACCTGCCCGGAAACTGCGACCTTCGCGGCAATCCATTCGTCTGTCCGGACACGCTCGACCTGGCCGGCGTCGCGTCGACGCAGACGGGCAACAACCCCGACAACCCCAAGGGCTACATGGATTGGCCGGCGATCATCACGATCTCCCAGAACTTCGCGACGCCAATCCCCCGCTGGGGATTCGATCGGATCATCCGCGTGGGATACTGGATCAACGCCGACAATCCCATCGGCCTGCCGCAGAGCTTCGAGCAGGGCATTCATTTCACCGGGTCGGTCGGCTACGGGCCCAATCTCGAGGGACGGATCATGAGTCACAATCTGTTCGAGGACATCGTCCGGCCCAGCCATCTCATCACCCTGGCGGACGGGCTGTATGCCGGGCATCAGCAAGACACGCAACTGGGTGATCGAGACTCGCGTATTGGCTATCGGCATCCCGGCGGCGTCGGCCGCAGCAACCTGGCCTTTGCCGACGGTCACGTCGGCGACATCACCGGCGATCGTTTTCCCCGCAGGCTGGATGACGGGCTGACCCTGGAAGAAGTCCGCGCGGAAAACCTCGGTCCCAACCCGACGGTGTACACCGATCCGGTCCGATACCTGTCTTCGCCCGAGTAGAAGGCGCCCCTCATAAAATCCTTGTAGCGTGGGCACTGCCCACCAGCGTGCTGGACCGAGAATCCCTCTCGGTCCCGTCTTTCAGGAGAATCCTTCCCCTGTTCTTGGGGTGTGGGTCCTCAAGCAATAAGCGGCATCGCCCGTGGGCAACGCTCACCAATCACAGATGACCGGCGAAACACCCCCTCCAGAGGGACCGATAAAATGCTCAATAACAGATGCCGCCCCACCCTGCCCGGACATCACCTTAACTCTTTAAATTAAAACAAGTTACAAGTTTCGTTACCCCCGAATGACCGGACAAAACGGACACCTTCGACCACGCGCCTTCAATCAATCACAATCCCCGCATAACCCACCGAATCGCGCTGAGGTTCATCCAGAAAACTCC
>JBHHUV010000425.1:0-2299 GCA_046754005.1 Phycisphaerae bacterium
GGCAATGGGCGATGGTGTCGAGATGTTTGTCGTCGGCGAGCCAGGTGATGGCGTCTTCGGTCGCGTCGTCGATCGTGGAGACTCGGTGGACGGGTAACGAAGCGTGGTCGCCTTGGCTCGCCAGGCGACCGTTGACGAGTTCGGCGATCCGGCCGACGGTGAGAGGTTCCGTTTTTTCGGGAGACTTTGTCACTATCCGTTCACTCTCAACTCTCGGTAGAAGTGTGGTCCCGTATTCCGAACTGCGCCGCACCGGTTGGAAACCGGTGCCACAGCGCGGCCGACGGCCGCAACCCATGGGATCGGTATGCTTATCCGTTTCGCCATGCCCGCGCCTTGGGGCTTAGGCATGCCACCCGTCGGTGCTGGCGTCATGGGCCATTCGGTATCAGTTGTTTCTTGCCACCGCCGGCTTTGTAGGTGGTGTCGAGCCGACGGATGACTTCGGCTGTGATCTCGATCTCGCCGCGCCTGAAGACGACGCTTCGTGTGCTGATGATCCTTCGGATGGCGACCAGGGTGGGCTCGATGTCATCCGCGTTGAACGGCTTGTATTGGAGAATGACATCGAAGTTTTGCTCGGCTGCGATCCGTTCGGCGGCATCGAGTGCGTTCTGATAGATCACGCGGGTCCAGTCGAAGCGCCTGCTTTCCAGGTCTTGCTCCGACATTTTGAGCCAGACATTCGCCTCGGTGCCGAGCCGGAGGAAGTCCTTGCGAATTCTCTCGTAATCCACGCTTCCGGGTTGGAAGGCGGAAAGTTCGATCCTCTTGCCTTCGATGACTTTTTGACGCTGACGGCCCTCGGTCTCGAGTTCATCCTGCTTCTGGCGGAAAAACTCGTTGAGATCCTTGATCTGGGCGCACTCGTTGAAGACACGTACGAAATCGATGACGGCAATTCGGGTGGGTGCTGATCCGGCGGCTTCCGGTGCGGCCTGGGCGAGGCTGTGGGCGACGAAGAGGGATACGGCGAGCAGGGCGCCGAGAAGCCAGAGGGTGAGATTCTTTTGATTCATCAGATTCAAGCTCCTGTTGTGCTGGAAAAAGAGGTTTGACGTTGGTTGGGACATTGTCCCGGTCTGGGAGTGGAACGCAAGGCGGGGAATCTCTACTGATCGGATTTTCGAATGTGTCGTTTTTGTCGCTATATTTTGGGTGGGCAATGCACGATTGTTGTTTTAAGTTGTTTTTTTGTAGGTATTTATGTGATATCGCATTTGTTTCGACCGGCATGGGTCCGGGCTCATTTTATCGGTCTTTTTCGGGGCGCATCGGGGGCATGAAAAAGCGACACGGCCTGGTTGGGGCCGTGCCGCTTGGGTGTTATCGGAGGATGGGGTGCTGTTTCTCAGCGCTCCGTGGAGAGGACGGCGAAGTTGGCGACGTCGTCGAGGTTGCCGTAGATGCCGTCCTTGCCGGCGCTGAGGATGATGAATCGATCGGCCTTCACCGGGCGGGGGAAGTCGATCAGGATGTCGTTGGCCTGATCGTAGCTGGAGGCCCGGAAGGAGCGGATGAACTCGGCGAAGTTGTTGGGGAGCACCTCGGCGGGCGTGACGAAATCCATCTGTATGTTGGCCTGGTTGATCTTGTGGTTGCTGCCGGCGTAGCTGGTGAACAGTTCGTTGTCCACGCCGTCATAGACGCCGTCGCCGAAGTTGATGTTGCTGTTGGAGGTCTGGATGATGGGGGTGTTCTGGTTGGCCGTCAGGGAGGCGCGGTAGTAGAGGAAGGGCCAGCCGAACTTGTCGCGGAAGACAGGAACTGTGTTGCCATCGATCATTGGCTGAGTGGTGCCGGGAATGACGCCGTCGCCATCTTGGGGCGGATCGGCTGGCGAGGTGACATCGACACCATCGACCGGAATGTAGGGATCGCGACGATCGGTGGCTCCCCCGGGATCATTCACATCGGACCATCGATTGTAGCTCGTTCCAATCACACCGCCGGCACTGACCTGGGGCGACCGAGGGTCGTAGCCGAGTTGATCCCGGCCCACGAGGGCATCGACCAGAATGTGGGCGCCCTGGAGGGGTGCCGATGGCGTGCCGACTTCCCAGGCCGTCATCTCCGCGGCTGGATTGAGTGGATCGTTGGCCCATAGGGCGGCGTTGGAGGCGGGGTACTTGCCCTCGTCATTTCGGAAGGCGTCGAGACCGACCGACATGGCGTTGATCTGGGCGGCGATGGCCGTCTTGGTGGCCCGGTTGCGGGCGGCCGAGAGGGCGGGGGTGAGGATGCCGATCAGGACCACGATGATGGCCATGACGGTCAGGAGTTCGATCAGGGTAAAGGC
>JBHHUV010000426.1:0-2297 GCA_046754005.1 Phycisphaerae bacterium
GCCGTTCGCCTCCACAGCGAGGCCTATCGCGTCGAGGTCGAGCGCGATCTTGGGGCATTCTTTGAGCTTCCGTGCGAAGTCGGTCGTGTTCGTGGTCGGACGTTTGACAGCCGGGCCTTTGAGGATCTGGTGATCTTTCTGCCCGATCGGCGTGATCAGGTTTTTTCCTGCAAGACGGCGATCTGGCATGAGCAGGAGCAGGACGGTGAGGAGGTTCGCAATCTCGACTTGATCGACGGCGTGCTTATTCTCGGCTCGGACAAGTGGGTTCACGACGACTACCGCACCGTCATCCGTTCCGGTCTCGATCACGATTTCGAGGAGCTTCGCCTCTCCGAGGTTCGGATGTCGGACTTCGATATTCGGTTTGACCGGGGCGATCTGTCGATCCGCTGCTCCCGGGCCTCCGGTCTGATCGACATGAGCGATCCCGGCACCGGCATCGCCCGGCTCCATGCGTATGAACTGAACGGTCACACGGTTCACGACGGGGTTCGCATCCGCGCCCTCTTTTCGCCGAAGAACGGCATCGAGATCTCCGAACTGGTTCTCACGCTGCCCGAGGTGCCGTTGGCGTCGATCGACATCGGCGTCGCGGTGGCCGAGGAGATCACCCGGGGCCGCTTCGCCGGGCGGGTGGAATATCGCGATTCCGAAGGCGATCGACCTTCCGAGGTTCGGCTTGCCGGCAATCTGGTGGATGCCGATCTTTCGGAACTCACCTGCCATCTGCCCTTCGGCCCGCTGGAGGGCGATGTCTCCATCAACGTCGACGACGCTCGTCTCTCTGATTCGCTCGTGACGCATTTCCGAGGGCGGGGAAGGATTACCAATCTCTCCTTCGCGGCCTTCGCCCCCTTCCTGAAGCTGCCCGATCTCTCCGGCAGCGCCTCGTTCAACCTTGATCCCGTGGATATCTCTCTGGGCCATGTCAATCGGCTGCGAATTGACGGCCATATTCGCGATCTGTCTTTGGAGGAACTGCTCCATGTCTGGGGGAAGGGTTCGGCGACGGGTATGCTGAGTATTCGGGTGAATAATCTGGATATCGTGGACGACAACATCAAGTCGGCGGACATCGAGATCACCGCCCTGCCGCCGAAGGGTGGGACCGGCACCCTCGATCGAACGCTGATCCTGGGGGTTGCGGAGCGGTTACTGAACTTCACGTGGCCCTCGGCCCTGCCGCAGAATCTGATTCCCGACCAATTGGAATATACACAGTTTGGCATGCGGCTCCTGGTGAAGGACAACCGTCTGCGCATCCTCGGCACCCACGGCGACGGCAACGATACGATTATGACGATCCGGGTACGCGGCTATTCATTTGGCCTGGTCAAGGAACAGTCGGGCACGACGGACCTGACGCCTTATCTTGCCGATCTGCTTCGGCGGATTCGCGATTACGATCCGGATCGGGTGCGTGAATGGTGGGCATCGCAGGGGGAATGAGGCTGGTTTGGATTCTATTGGGTGGGTGGTTTCTCCGGTTGTAACGCCCTTTCAGGGCAGATGTAATATACGGCTGCCTTACATGCGTGTCCGCTTGAGTCTTACGATTATTCCCCCGCCCCTGTCGGGGCGGTGCTCACCAGGAAGATCACGAATCCCACGGGTTCCGCTTCGCTCCACCCGTGGCCAGGCGCCTCCGCCCCTGTCGGGGCGGGATTGCCGCAGGCACTGCTTGAAGCAGTGGCACGCGATGAGTTTCGAGTTACGAGTTATGAGTTATGAGTTACGAGTCTCCAGTTTCCAGCCTCCGGTCTCCGGTCTCCGGTATTTGAGGCGAGTGTTCAGGTCGTGGACGATTGATCTCATTCGCGCTCGATCCGCTCTACTCAGCTCAACCTGCCTTAAAGGGCGTATAATAGGCCATACCCAAGTTGTGCCCATCAGGTTACGGTCCTCATTTGACCAAGATGAACGCTCCCTCACGGTCGCGGCTCTGATGAGAGCGGCGCTTCTTATCCACCCTCCTACGCAGCTTACATGATTTCCACGAACTTGCGGATGCTGCCTACGAGGTTGTCGACTGTGTGGCGTTTGGATAGGTCGAAGGGCAGGAACACGCCGTGGTTGTGGTCGCTGGCCAGGATGATGAGTCGATCGTGGACGACGTCGTAGCCCGTTTCCTGTGGCTGGTGACCGCAGATGAAGAGGTCCACTTCCAAGGCCTCGGCCAATTCCTCGATCTGCTCGCGGGTGTAGCGGCGGCCCCACACGAGGTTGAAAATGCTTCGATCGGCTTCGATCTGTTCTCGCGTCAGGTTCTGCTGAAAGATCTCGGTGTCGAACTC
>JBHHUV010000427.1:0-2279 GCA_046754005.1 Phycisphaerae bacterium
CAACGGCTTCATGCATCCCTCGCCCAACTCGTTAATCGGAATGCGCGACGTATTCCAGGCCATCGAGGGGCATTTGCTAAGCGACTCGGAGGCAGCCAAGCGAAAGATACTTGAAGCCCTGGGTTTTGTGATGCCCGACGGTCAATGCCCGCGGCAATACTCCCTGCCTGCTAGGAATGGCCCGTGCAAGGCAGACCTGCGGGAGTTCATTGACCAAGGTGCCTGGGTCATATCGACGGTTTACACCTATCTCGCCACCACAGGAGATTGGCCAATACTGGATGAAATCGTGGGCTACCACCGCATCGACGGGCAGAACGGCGATGCTTTGGAACCGACAAGGGAACGGGACTCGGTGGCCGATCATCTGGTCCGCATCATGGACTACCTCTTGAAACACCGCGACTCGGCCACGGGACTCGTGTTGGCCTTGTACGGCGATTGGAACGATGCACTGGACGGACTGGGCGTTCCCTCTCGATCTTGCACGCGCTTCGGCAACGGCGTGAGCGTCATGGCCAGTTTACAGGTGTATCGAAACTGCAGGGAAATGATCGAAGTGCTGTCGCGATATGGACCGGACGAATACGCATCCTTGATCGAACAGTACCGCCTCGCGCGGGAAGGGCTTCGCCGGGGCTTGCAAGAGCACGCCGTTGTGGAGCGAGACGGAAGCCGCCGTATTGTGCATGGCTGGGGTGACAACCGAGAATACTTGATCTGCAGCTTTGAAGACAGCGACGGGAAAGCTCGTGACGGACTGACATCCAATGCGTTCTGGGTTCTGTCCGGATTGTTGCAAGACACTCAGGACGATCTCAAGCCCGAGATCCTGAAAGCGATGCGCCGACTGGATTCCTCGTTTGGATTTCGAACCTTCGCCCCCGGATTCTCTCCGGACGCCCCGGGCGTCGGTCGTATCGCCAAGCTGCCTATCGGAACGGCCGAGAACGGGGCCACCTACGTCCACGCCACCACCTTCGGAATCATGGCCCTTTTCATGATGGACGAACCGGAATTCGCGTGGGAGCAGGTACTCAAGATTCTTCCTTTCGCTCCGCATCAGCAGGGGATCAGCCACTCTCCGTTTGTGATGCCCAACGCCTATGCGTTCAACCCCGAACTCAATCTCGGCGGGCAGAACATGAACGACTGGCAGACGGGCAGCTCGAACGTCCTCTTGAAGACGTTGGTCCGGCACGCCTTCGGATTCCGACCTGGTTTCGACGCCCTGCGGATCGTGCCGGCTGCCTGGTCGCCGTTTCAGCGCATGGAGTTGTCGGCGTGGGCTCACCGTCGGCCCATCAGAATCGTGCGTACTCAGGGTGAAGCGAAGGAAAGGCGTTTCGCCGTCAACGGCCGACCGGCGGAGAAGCAGTACCTGGTAGGGTTCGGCACCTCGATGAGCCTGGAGATCCGTTATACCGAGCTCTCCAAAGAATGTGAGAATCTCATCGAGATTCGTGACCCCGATTCATCGCCTCTAACCTGCAAGACGAACCATGATTAAGACAACGGCCCACCGATCGTTGGAACGCATCGCAACACAGGTCTATGCTTCGGATCACGAGGCGTGTGCAGCCGTCGGACAGCGGATCGCGGATCTGATCGCCCAACGAAATGCTGAGTGCAAAGCCACCGTACTGGGGCTCGCCACCGGGCACACACCCATCGGTGTGTATCGAGAGCTCATCGGCCACCACGAGCGAGGCCTGGATTTCTCGAGAGTGATTACCTTCAACCTGGACGAGTATTACCCCATGGCGCCCGGAGGGCTACAGAGCTACCGTCGCTGGATGTGGGAGAATCTCTTCGAACACGTCAACGTGCGCCAAGACAACGTCCATATCCCAGATGGCACCATTGAACCTGAGCGGGTGGTCCAGTATTGCGCCGATTTTGAGCGCAAGATTGCCGAGGCTGGCGGTATTGATGTCCAACTGTTGGGCATCGGCCGGACGGGGCACGTCGGCTTTAACGAACCGGGCTCATCCATCGTATCCCGGACGCGGCGCATCGCACTGGATCCGATCACGCGCCGGGACGCTGCATCCGACTTCTTTGGCGAGTCGAGCGTGCCACGTGAGGCCATCACCATGGGTATCGGTACCATCCTCGAGGCCAACGAGGTGGTTCTACTGGCTTTCGGTGAGCAAAAAGCGCCGATCATCCAACGGGCCGTGGAAGGCGAAGTCACCGATTCGGTCCCGGCGACATTTCTTCACGAACATCCCAACGCCCTGGTCGTGCTCGATGAGGCCGCCGCGGCCAACCTGACA
>JBHHUV010000428.1:0-2275 GCA_046754005.1 Phycisphaerae bacterium
CCAACGATGCGGTATTGCTCGTCGAGGGCAGTCGAAGCCTGATGGGCGAGTATCTTCAGTATTTGCGCGACTCACAGGAAATCCGGCTCGAGGGGAGCGACACCTTGCAAGCCCGTATTTTCGATGAGAAGGATGGCGAGCGGCTTCGACAATGGTTCGGCCCGTTGTTGATTTGGAACCGCCAGACCGACCAGATCGAATCTCCCAGTGCGACCATCCGCACGAGCAGCCGCTGATGCCCCCCCCGCCGCGACAGTGATTTTTCTTCATCCATTCATCCAGCCGGCAGCGAGTAGAAGACGCGCGTCATTGGGTCGACAACCCATATAGCCTCAATCCGGCGCTCGCTCGCGGGACAAGCCATTTTCCCATTCGAGAAAAATCTTCCACGCGCGCCTTGCCTTTGGGGGATAGGGTGCAACAATACGAATAGAGCGTTTGCATGGTTTGCTGTCGCCTTCTCATCGCCTCGATTCCGAGCGGCGAACAGAGAAAACCATTTGAACCATCGCGATTCGCATCGGCTCCCGCTCGAGATCGATCGTTATGAGCGATCCGCGCATCGAAAGAGACGCCCGGCCTCGCATATCCCCGGTCGTCATGGGTTGATCAGCGGAAAAACAACGCATCCGATTGATCGACACAGCGAGCCTCAAGTTACAGGGATGGAAGCCGTCATGGGTGAAGGAGCGTGTTGCTTCTCGCCCCGTGCTTGGTGTTCGCGCGGCGTGCATGCGACGCATCTACCGTACCGCGAGATGAAGGACCCTTTCCTTACGTGCAGGCGGTCGCGAAGCAGCGCCTCGGCGATCGTGGGACAATTGTGGGTGGGGAAATCGATCACCGGCAGGGCCTGTTTCGCGACCTCTGTCGATTATTGAGAGCGAACCGGCGCTGGATTCCGGGTGGATCGCCAACACCATCCAGGCAGGCATCCACAACGGCGTCCTCGTTTGGACGGGGAACAGGTGAATGCGACCGACAGTGGAAACGGTCCGTGATCAGGGGCTTGTATGATCCTCGGATCTTTGCGGGCCGACCGATCATGGGTTGCTTTCCAGCGGGGGAGAATGGAATCGTCGGTCGCCAGTGAGGGGACGCCGTGACCTGCGGAGGGAGCGATAGGGGGCGCGGCGTCCCTGATTGATCGGCCGTGGTGGTGGGTGGGGACCACCGCGGCCGTTGTATTGGATACGCGCCTGACTCTTCGAAATCGCACCTCGGAATCCGCCGATCAGTTAGCCAGGCATGTTTCGAAAGACTCCTTCGCCCGGACCAGGTCGGCCGCCGGACGCGACCCCGTCGATCGACAGAGCACGATGTCGCCGTCATATCCCGATTCCCGCAATCCCGCCAGAAACAGTTGAACGTCAAGCTCTCCCTCACCCAGGGCAACTTCGTGGCCGGTCATCGTCTCCGATCCGGAGACGGCATCCCGCGCACGGACAAGATGCACCCAGCCCGCCAACGTATCGGACAATTGGTGGGGGTCTTCTCCCTGCATCAGCATGGCGCCGCTGTCGCAACAGGCACCGAGGCCGGGACAGTGGATCTGTCTCAGAAGTTTGCTTAAAAGCTGCGATTCTATGCCCGTCGTCTCCACCGCCACGTGGATACCCAGACGATCCGCGTCGTCAGCAAGCATCTCCAGGGCTTCAACGGACCGACTGTGTTGCACATCCGCATCCGTTCCTCTTGCGAGTCCGAGAGTCGTGGAGACGACCGGCACGCGCAGGGCAGAAGCCAGGTGCAGAATCGAACGCATGTTGTCCAGGCGATATTCACCCGCAGCCGGGTCTGCGTAGCCCGGCCCGCTCGTCGGACCACGTAGACTCCCCAGACGGAGCCCCATGTCGGCAAGATGTCTGAGAAGGTGGCGTTGCCCGGTCCGTGACAAGGCCGCAGGCGATACAGGACCGTCCGTTGCGCAAATATCGACCGCCGCAAACCCCAGGCTTCGAGCGCGATTCAGCGCGGGTTTGATCGACATTCGCAGGTCGTCGAGGCAGACCGATAATTGGAGGGGCTTCATGGCTCATAATCGTAAACTTGTGGGGCCATTATTCCCAATGTGGCCCTTGACCGAAACCCAGGTATATTTGTGGATTTCGTATTGCGTCCTGGCGCGCTGGAATGGCCGTATATACTATGCGCCCCGGCTTGCCATCCCCGCGCCTGGAGGCTTGGGCATGCCACTCGGGCAGTCTGCACTGCTTGAAGCAGTGGCACCCGGCTTGGATTGGCTCCCTGGAGATACTATACTGTCTCTGCGGCG
>JBHHUV010000429.1:0-2274 GCA_046754005.1 Phycisphaerae bacterium
TGCTCCGGATGCCGGGACGGCTGTCGGTCCACCGCCTGATGTGTCATGGACCCCTGATATCATCCGCCGAAGGGGTTCCCATCATCGACGGCGGAAAAGATAATAGGACATCACTGAGTAATGGCTTCCTCCGGCGGGTTTCCGGGGCGGCTGGAAGAACAAACGCAGATGGCCGTGCAGCGATACGAGACGTGGCCGGCACCGCATCCCCGCCGGACCTTGATCTCAATAATCAGTGATGTTCCCTCTTCTTCCTCCACCCCTTGTTCATCCGCACACACGGCCAAGCTGCGTTTGACCGTGCCACCCGGGTTTTGGGGATTATGTTGACGATTTTTGGGCTTGTTTTTCGGCCCGGCGGCGGAGGGCGGCTTCTATGAAGGGATCCAGATCGCCGTCGAGGACGCGCTGGGGGTTGCCTACTTCGACGCCGGTGCGGAGATCCTTCACTCGGGGATCATCGAGGACGTAGTTTCGAATCTGGTTGCCCCAGGCGATCTCGCCCTTGGCGCTGTAGGTCTTGGCCATCTCCTCGTCGCGCTTGGCCTGTTCGAGCTGCTCCAGCTTGGACGCGAGGATGCCCATTGCCTGACGCCTGTTTTGGGCCTGGCTCCGCTCGTTGACGCACTCGGCGACAACGCCGGTCGCGATGTGTTTGATGCGGACAGCGGTGGCGACCTTGTTGACGTTCTGACCGCCGGCGCCGCTGCTTCGGCAGAAGGCGGTGACCTCGATGTCCTTGTCGGGAATCTCGATCTTGCTCTCGGGGAAGACGGGGATCACATCGACGGCGGCGAAGCTGGTCTGACGCTTGCCCTGGGCGTTGAAGGGGCTGATGCGGACGAGGCGGTGGACGCCCATCTCGGTGCTGAGGTAGCCGTAGGCGTACGGGCCCTTGACGAGGAGATCGACGGATTGGATGCCGGCCTCCTCGCCGTCGCGTCGGCCGAGTTCCTCGACCTTGTATCGCTTCAGCTCGAAGTAGCGAAGATACATTCGCAGGAGCATGTCGCCCCAGTCGCAGGCCTCTGTGCCGCCGGCGCCGGCCTGGATGTTGAAATAGCAGTCGCGACCGTCGTTGGGCCGGGAAAGCAGGGCCATCAAGGAGACTTTATCGATCTCGCCGATCAAGGTGAGGCGTTCCTGATCGGCCTCTGATCGGGCGTCGGCGTCGTCCTCCGACTCGGCCAGTTCCCACAGGACCGTGAGATCCTCGACGCGTGCGAGGACCGTCTCGACGGGGTCGATGATGGCCTTGAGGGACTTCAGGCCCGCGACGACATCCTGGGCGTCCGCCGATTCCCAGAAACCGGGTTGGGCCATGCGCTCTTCTATTTCCTTGAGGTGGGACTTCTTTTTGGGGAGGTCAAAGAGAGTCCCGTATGGAATTGATCCGGGCGGAGATTTCGTTGATGGTCGGGGTTCCGTCTGGCATGGGCATTGGTCTTACTCCCTTGGGTGGTCTCTACTATAATTCGTCGCAAGTCGGACCGCAACGTGAGCCTCGTCGGGCTTCATTGGAATCCGTGCATGGTAGATCGCGGATCCTGCATGCTTGGATTCGAGTTCCGCAAGCCCGGCTGAAGCCGGCTGGATTGATCCTGATGGCAGGTGACCACCGACTGAAGTCGGTGGCAAACGAAAAACTGTTCGGTTGAGGCCGTTCAGGCTGAGTGGGTGGATAGGATGTCTCCCTATTTCCGCCCCCGCAGATTGGGATTTTGAAATTGTTCGAGAGCGCGGCCGTAACCGCACCCTTACGGTCGCGGCTCAGATCTACGCGTCGCTTTTGATACATCCGCTGATTGGTTCGCACGGTGGACCCTACATCGTTCTCGTTCAACAGCAGTAACAAAGACAAAGACAAAAACAAAAACAAAAACAAACAACGACGCACCGGCGGGACGCCGATGCTCCCCAATCCGAAAGGCGTTTTGTGCCCACAGTTCCTGTATCCAAGACCCGCAAGACTGTTCCCATCGTCGTTCTCATCCTCTCATCACTCATCGCGGGGGGATACACCTTTGATCAGAAGAGCCGTCCGGTCTTGCTGACCGGTCCGATGGTGCATATCCCGAGTCCGGGCACGCTGGTGGTGACGTGGCGGGCGGAGGGCCTGTTCAAGAGTGGCCTGGCGGTGTTGCGGGGGCCGGACGGTCGTGAGCAAACCCTGCGTCTTGAGCCGGAACGGAATCGTTATGTGGCGCGATTTACGAATCTGTCGCCGGGAGAGACTTATTCCTATCGCTTTTCCAACGCGCGGTTCTTTTCGCA
>JBHHUV010000430.1:0-2271 GCA_046754005.1 Phycisphaerae bacterium
CCAGGGCGGCGCTGCGCTCTGCCCTGGGCTTTGGAACTTCGCCCTTTCAGGGCGAGGATTGGGCGGACCCTTTCATGGTGGGAAATGGGCGAATACTTTCGGGGCGGGGAAGGGACGGACGATTTCGGTTATCATATAGGAGTGTCTTCGGTATCTGCCCCGAGTGTGGCCTGCCGACACCAGACTCAGAGTCATCCGAAAGGACGGCATCATGAGCAAGATTCTGCCGATCACATTTGTCTTGACTATTCTCACCTGTTGTTCATGCCCGGCCCGGCCGGAGGCCGCTCCGGTTCCTTCGATGGAGGAATCATCGACATCCCCTGCCCCGGAGGCAAGGCCCGTCGCCCTCGTTCCGAAACTCGCCCGCGAGGAACTTTTCCGGCAGGGCGGTTGCTCCAACTCCATCGAGCCGAACCCAAATCCGATTCCCGCGTACATTCAGACGCGGATAGATATCGCCCGTGACTATCTCAAGATGGAAAAGCTGCTCCCGCCGGAGTGGGAATTGTGCGCGTTTGAGGATCCGGACGACGGGTGGTCGGTGCTCTGCCGCCCGCTCGAGGGCTATGCCTTTTCGAGGATCACGGTCGTCCTGTCGGACGGTAAGGTCAAGGGGTACTACTATTCGGATTTCTCGGATTACATGGATCGCTGGCCTCGTTATCAGGGTGATTGGGATCTGCCTTCGAGGGGGACAGGCCCGAATCTAAAGAAGAACTCTGAACTCATGGACCGCCTGCTGCGTGACCGGGAGGGCAGGTTTCAGTTTCCGGGGAGCACTGTCCCGAAGCCGGGAGAGAAATAGGGAGACCGAGGAGCAGAACGTGTGCCTCATCCTTTGCGAGCAAAGGGTGGAAGCGTATGCAGTGATCGAGGGACTCAGCCATGACGGCCTACTTTAATTCCTATGAAGTGGTGGTTCCGATTCCCAATTATATGCTTCTAGTCGGGGCGCTATTTCTCGTTGGAATTGCCGCCTTATTTCTGCTCATACGCAAGAAGCGATGAGAAGCGAATCCGCTGAGTATCCCGTATCTATCTCATGATGCATGGGGATGCCCTACCCCGTCAGTAGCAGGATGCAGGCGATGATGAGGGTGATGGCGATCGGGAGGAGCACGATGAGTGTCAGCACGATGGGGATCGCTGCGAGGATGCGCGGGTTGTCCGGCCGGGGCAGGCGGCGCTCGTGGCCCTTTCGAGCATAGTCCAGCGCTTCGATCTCCCGATCCTTTCTTGCGACCATGATTCGGTCTATTCTACCGATCCGATGCGGGATTCGCCGGGTGCATGATCGTTCAAGGCGGGTCATCGGTCCGATCTCGCCTGCGTCGAGTCTTGAGAGCCCGGCTGAAGCCGGCTGAGGGTAATTGGACAGGGCGATCACCACCGGCTGAAGCCGGGTACGTGTTTAGCGAGTAATAAGTCGTCACCGGCCCCAAGGGGCCGGCCTAATAGCCCGCCTTCGGCGGGAAAGGCCGCTGAAGCGGCCTGTTGTTTGCCCATGTGTTAGATGACTCGCTAAACACGAACGAAGCCGGTGGCAAACCCAAAAACTGTCCGGCTGAAGCCGGCATGGAATCCGCCGATTCTGTCATGGACCCGGTTTCGTCGAGCCGTCCGCCTAGTGCTTGGATCGCCTGATCTGTCGAATACCATGCCGAATAGATCCTCACATCAGCAGGCGATGCCCACCAGACGCGAATCGGCTGCGTGGCATCAGACGCGACCGGCGATCGTGCTCGTGCTGATCCTTTTCTATCCCCTCGGGCTGATCCTGCTCCTTCGTAGCCCGCGACCGCGGCGGTGGGAGAAGATTGCCGCCGGTGTCGGCTTTGTTCCGGTGTTTGCCATCGCCTTGCTTGTCGCTTTGCGGCCCTACTGGGACTTCGAGGGTGATGGCACTCCCGGCACCTTCAGCCTCGACTTCACCAAGGGGTGGTGGCAGGATCGCAAGGTGGAGCACGATCGGGCGGCTCAGCATGCATTGTTCCCCGGGGCCTTCACGCCGTCGGCCGAATTCGCGGACCTGTCCTGGCCGGCGTTTCGGGGCGAACGGCGTGACGGGGTGGTTATTGATACGGACATCTCAATCGATTGGGAGGCCGCGCCGCCGAGGGAGCGTTGGCGACAGCCCGTCGGCGCGGGCTATGCCGCGTTCGTTGTCGGATACGGGCGTCTCTATACGATCGAGCAGCGCCGCGCGCGGGAGGCCGTCACGTGCTATGACGCCGCGACCGGCCGGGAACTCTGGGTCTTCGACTATGC
>JBHHUV010000431.1:0-2265 GCA_046754005.1 Phycisphaerae bacterium
AAAACTCATAACTCGAAACTCGTGACTCCGATTGTCATTCCTCCCCCCGAGCCGCCCGGCTTCGTCGTGCCGGTCGGACAAAAAACCGAGAACCGAACACATCGACATACGCCCCATCCGGCATAAAAACCTGCCCCCGATGATTCCCATAGTCGATCACCGTCAGCCGCATCGACGCATCCCACAACACACCCTTCGGCTTGAACATCTCCCCCGCACCGACACCCTCACTCCCCCACGCCTGCATGAATCGACCCCGCGCGTCGAACTTCATCACCCGATGTCCCGTCGTGTCCGTCACATACACAAACCCATCGCTGCCGACCACGATCCCGAACGGCTCGACGAATCCATCACGCCCCTCGCCGCCCACGTCCCAGCCGCTCTGGTATTCGCCCTTCTCGTTGAAGACCTGCACGGACCCGAGATCGCCATCGGTCACATACAGCCGGTCACCCGCTCGGTTGAACGCCAAATCGCTCGGATGGAGCAGTCGCCCCGCTCCCGCGTCCCGTCCTCCGAAACTGTGCAGATAGTTCAACTTGGCATCAAAGACAAAGACGCGACCCTGACGCGAATCGAGCACGAACACGTTTCCGGCGGAGTCGCAGCGCAATGCCCCCGGCTCGATGATCGGAAACGCTTTCAATGCCGGATTCTGCCTCCACAACGCCACGAGATCGACGAGCCGCACAAACCGAGCCATGCCGGGGATAAACTTGTACTCCCCCGGCGGATTCTGACTGAATCGAAACATCTGGATTCGGCGATTCCCCGCATCGGCGACATACAGCAGGGACGATTCCGCGTTGATATCCAGACCAGACGGTCGGATGAACCAGCCCGGTCGCGTCCCATGTCTCCCCACCAGACCGGTCAGGATCGGTTCTCGCCGCGAGGTGTCGTAGAGGGTGATCTTGTCCGTCTCCAATTCGGAGCACGCCATCAGATTCGCGTCCGAATCCGCCCAGGGACTGAAATGAGAACTTCCCGTCATGTCCATTCCGATGAAGGGATTCTCCGGCGGCGACTCTCCCGGCGGCATCGGCGAAAAGACCTGGCACCGATCTTCAAAGGCCTCGCACACAACCGCGAACCGTCCGGAAGGCGCGATCGCGATCCCGTTCGGATAGTGCAACTTGCCCGCGCCTTCGCGCGGTTTGAAGGCGTGCAGACCCCATTGGTAGAGCACCTCGCCACCAGGATCAAACACCTGGAGACGATGGTTCTTGAGTTCGGCAACGTAAAGACGATCGTCGTGATAATCGACACTCACCGGCGCCGACAGCATCCCCGCGAACGGCCCGTATCGGCCCCAGGCATTCAGGAATCGCCCCGATGCGTCGAACGCGACGATGCGCTGGTTATCCGTATCCGCGACATACACGCGACCGTCCGGGCTGACCGCCACATCGGCCGGTCGCCGAAATCGACTCCGTCCACTACCGTAGCCGCCGATGAGGTGCGGATCGCGTCCCCGCAGATCGAACATCTGGACCCGATCGTTCCCCGCGTCGGCCACGAAGACATGCTCATCCGCGACCATCAGCCCCCGAGGATCGATGAACTGCCCCGGTTGCATGCCGAAACCGCCCCATTCACGCAGGAAGGTGCCGTTCGTGGAGAACACCTGAATGCGATGGTTGCCGCTGTCGGAGACGTACACATCGCCGTCCGGTCCGAGGGCGATCCCCCCCGGCCGCAGAAACTCGGATGGGCCGTCTCCGCGATGGCCCCATGTGCGGAGTGCCTGGCCCGATGCATCGAACACGCGAACCCGGTGGTTCCCGGTATCGGCAACGAAGATCGTGTCGTCGGCTCGGACGGCCGCCGCTGCGGGTGACCGTAAGCCGTTGAGCTCGAAGGCAAACGCGCCGTATTGTGTGTCCGGAGTTGCGGGGGGGCGGTTATCGACGTCTTGTGCGGTCGCGAAGACGGTTGATGTAAGCAGGACCGCAAGCCCCCACACGGCAGCCCGATTGCTCAGGAATGTGTGGCGTTGAATCGACAGGGTTGTGAGCATCGCGAAAACGTCTTCCTCCTCAGGGTATGAGGATGCTCAAAGGTCGATCCGGTGTCTTCCATGCAGCCGGAACGTGTCGGGTATCGTCAGAAGATTGTCAGATTATCAAAGAAGGTGCTCAGGCTGCCGAAGACCGTCTGAAGCAGGCTGTTGATGAATCCGAACAACGAATCGATAAACGATTGAAAGGTACCGCCCAAATCCAACATGACATCGCTCCTTTGAAACGCGCCGCGAGGATC
>JBHHUV010000432.1:0-2257 GCA_046754005.1 Phycisphaerae bacterium
GGGTAAAGCCCGCCTCCTCGCGCCCTCCGATGAGATTCTACGAATGTGGCAATCCGACGATCCCGAGTCTCACCTCGAGGGCTTCGCAACATGGCATGCATGGCGCTCGACGCTGGATGCGCCGCGCCGCCGCGCGGCCAATCGGTTCCTCGCGCGGGACGAATGGTTCGACGTCCTCGCACACGAAGTGCTCTATGACATGGAGGGGCCGAGGCGGAGACTGACGGCCTACAAACTCCTCCGCCGACTCGGCGGACAACGGGTCTTTCCCTACTTTCTCTGGGGAATCGATGACGGGAAAGCCGGCCCCCAAGCTGAAAAGTCGATTCTCTTTCATGCGCTGGACCCGATGCTCTCGCAATCGGGTTATTTGAAAAACTTCTTCCGGCGCTACGGCGATCCGAGTGTCCTGGTGCATCTGCCGAACGGGGGGGACTGGTTCGCCGTGAAGCAGCGCATTCAATCCCGCTGGGAGACGGACGGCCCCCCCCATCAGACATGGATGCCGTTGAAGGTCGAGGACTTCGAGGCTGACCTGTCGCACGACGATCCCGCCCGCCGCCGATTGGCGATCCGCGCCTTGACCACCCATCTCAGCGGCGAGGAAATCGCCAAAAATGCGCGTTATCGGACGCTTCTCGCAGATCCCAATGATTCCGTCCGGCTCGTGGCCGTCCGCGCACTCACGGCTAGGCCCTGCCCGTTGGCGCGGGGTCGCCTGAAGCGCATGGTCGAGAATTCGCTGGAACCAACCGAGATTCGAAGGGCCGCACTCTACGCCGTCGCCCGATGCGGCAAGGCGCCGATCTGGACGGCGGAGTGGATGATCGAGGGCCTGGCCGAATGGCCCGAAGCCCTGGACGGAGCGGTCAAGGATTGCCTGGTGATTTTGCAACCCAAATATGAGATGGATCGCCTGAAGTATAGTGCCCGCCTCGACACCCTGCTCGAGAGGATCAAGGACGAACGGACCAGGCGCGTCACCATCGCCGCGGCTCAAGAGATGGAGCCATAGAAAAGCAGGAAGTCCCACAACGAAGCAGGCCGGAACCCACGATTCCCACCAAAATAAGTCCGATAAAATCCCCCATAACAAATGCCACAACACCCCTGCAGGACATCACCTTAAACCATTGCAGCGTAATGAATTATATGTTTTTCCAAACCAAAATGACCGGACAAAACGGACACATTCGAAAACCAGGGCGCGCTTCAGGCAGACCCTCTTTCAGAGCCGTTCATCAACCGCGGTCGATCGGGTGAGTTGAATCGACCGATTCCCCCGAAGCTGGCCAATCCGACCCGCAAACTTGTTTTTGCCCTCGACCTGCAAAACGAAATCCCGATCGATCAGCTTATCCAGCTTGATAATGTCCCCCGGTGAGAGCGAGAGCAGATCGCAGACAGTCATCTGCGTCTCACCGAGAAAGGCACAGAGCTTGACGTTGGCATGACGAAGGTTCTTAGTCATGCAATCCGCTTGATCGGTGCTACCGGCTCGATGGGAATAGGCCAGCCAGTTCTGGGCGCCCAGTTTCCCGATGACCGGCTCAATGACGTTAAATGGGATGCAGATGCTCATCGTCCCCGCCCGAGCACCGATCTTGATCTCGAACCCGATCACAACAACCACCTCGTTGGGAGCCACGATCTGAACCAGGTGTGGATTGCTCTCGCATCCCGTGATCTCGAACTCGACTTGCACCAAATCGGCCCAGGCCTCCGCAAGGTTGCCAAGTGCCCGATTGATGATGCGCCCCACCAGGCGATCTTCAATGGCGGTCAACGGACGCTGCGGAATAAAGATCTCCGCATTGGTACCTCCCAACAGGCGATCCACAATCGGAAAGACGATGAGCGGGCTGATCTCCAGGCACAACTGACCCTCCAGGGGCTTGGCGGACAGAAGCGTGAAACAGGTCGGACTCGGCAGTGAGTGGATAAACTCGCTGTAAGTCAACTGTTCGGTCGTGGCGACCCGGGTTTCCACGATCGACCGGAGAAAACCGGACAGGGATGCGCCGAAGTTCCGGGCGAAACCCTCGTGGATCGACTGCAAGGCCCGCATCTGGTCCTTACTGACCCGCTCCGGCCGCTTGAAATCATAGAGGCTGACATCTTGTCGGATCTCCATGGGGTCATGGCCCGACGGATGCGAAACGGCGCTATCGACGTCACCGGTCGAGACGGCGTTCAGAAGTGCATCGACTTCGCCTTGATCGAGTATGTCAGCCATATTTTTTCACTCATAAGGCCC
>JBHHUV010000433.1:0-2256 GCA_046754005.1 Phycisphaerae bacterium
GTGGCTGATCCGGTTGCCGAGGTCATCATAATTATACCACGTTGTCTTCTCCGTGGCCGCAACCCCATTCTGGGTATCCGTCAGGCGGGTCCATGACGCTCTACGCGGGCTATATTGGGAGCCTTGGCGCGTCAACGTGGGGCTCATCGTGGAGCGGGCCGTTGATCATCGGCCCCTCTCGCTCGGAGGTCGGATTGAATGCACGCCATGGGTGATCGGGGTTTACAATTGCTCATTCGCACGATCAACAGATGGGTCTGATGACCCATCCCACCTCAATATCCCGCTCGATCGCCTGGTTGATCGATGATGTCCCGGGTGTCATGCCTCCTTCACCCCGGCCGGGTTGATTCGGGTGAGGGTTCGATAGAGGGGCCTGGTGGTCCAGCCTACCCCGCTAAATCCCCCCCTGAGCGGGCTTTGTAATCCTCAAGATTCTTGTGAAGGCCTCCCGATATCCTGTCTGTGCGCGCCCGGCTCGTATTCGTCGCGAAAAAAACACCCCGCGATTACCGCATCCTTGAGCCGCTTGCGATACGGCGGCGTAAGCGGGTACGATTCGCTGCGGAGAAGGCGCCGATTGATCTCATTCCAAGCGGGTGAGCAGTCTTTTTCGCGTCCTGGGTGACCTGGAAAACCGTGTCGCCCCCGATGCAGAGAGCGCCCCAAAAGTATCAGAGATACCTCGGCACACGTCTCGTCTTAGCCGGCAAGACGCCGTTGCTCCCCGGGGAAATCCAGCCGGACCGACGACACATGGAGGTGGGCCCCGCATGTCCGAAAGCGTTTCTTCACTCTCGAAATCGAGCCTTCGATCCACGGATTCGCGGGAGGATGTTCGTTCCCCTGTTCATGAGCGCCATCGGCAACACTGGACCAGTCCATTTGCCGCAAAGCGGATCCACATGATCGGCATCGGCGGTTGCGGGATGAGCGCACTGGGGGGCGTGCTGTTGCGTTGCGGTGCAATCGTAAGCGGCTCGGACGGGCTTCAGTTCAAGGGAGCAGCGCGACTGGAGGAAATGGGGGCGGTCATCCGCTACGGACAGGCGCCGGTCAATATTCAGCCGGGCTGCGATCTGGTCGTCTATTCTGCGGCCATAAGTGATGACAATTCTGAGTTAAGGGAAGCGCGGCGGCGGGGGGTGCAGTGCCTGCGATACGCGGAAATGCTCGGCCAAGTCATGCGACTGCGAAACGGCGTTGCCATCGCCGGAACGCACGGCAAGAGCACCACAACGGCAATGCTGGCATATATCCTGCGCCGGGCGAAGGCCGATCCCACGTTCGTCGTCGGCGCCCATGTGCGGCAGTTGGACGGAAGTTCCGCCGTCGGCGATGGACCCGATTTCGTGGTCGAGGCATGCGAATACGATCGATCCTTCCTCTGTCTGAAACCTCGCTGCGCGGCCGTGCTGAATATCGAGGAAGATCATCTCGATTATTACGACGGGATCGATGCCATTGTTGAGGCATTTCAGTCATTTATAGCGCTCATGCCCCAGGATGGGCTGCTGGTCGCCAACGGTGAGGATCCAAGAGTCACGCGTGCCATGCGGGATGCCCGTGCCCGTATCGAAACCTTCGGGATGGCATCGGATATGACTTGGCGGGCCGTCCATGTCGATCACGATCGAGGCTGCTATCGGTTTGATATTCGGTACAACGGGGCGATGTTCATCCACGCAAATCTGGCGAAACTGCCGGGCCGGCATCAGGTTTACAACGCCCTGGTGGCAACGGCCTTGGCGCGGCAGGTGGGGATAGAGGCCGACGCCATAGCCGAAGCCCTTTCGGAATTCGCCGGTGCCGAGCGCCGCCTGACAGTGCGTGGCGAGATCGGCGGCATCGCCCTGATCGACGACTACGCCCATCATCCCACCGAGATTCAGGTCACGCTTCGGGCGATTCGTGAACACTACCCCGACCGCCGATTGTGGGTAATCTTTCAGCCACACCAACACTCGCGGACGCGGTTCTTGTTGGACGATTTCGCGCGAAGCTTCGGGCTTGCGGACCATCTCCTGGTCCCGGACATTTATTTCGTTCGAGATTCAGAGGCGGTTCGGGATGCCATATGCAGCGAAAATCTGGTCGAACGGGTGTGGGCTAATGGGGGCGATGCGCTGTATCTTCCCGAACACGAAGGGATCGTTCGACACATCGAACAACATGCCCATCGGGGCGACGTGGTATTGACCATGGGGGCGGGGGATGTCTGGAAGATCGCGGATGAACTGGCTCGACGACTTGCCT
>JBHHUV010000434.1:0-2230 GCA_046754005.1 Phycisphaerae bacterium
CCCGTGAACGGGGCTTGTTGGAACCGTTCGCCGTGATTGAGTCTTGAAAGTCCGGCTGAAGCCGGCTGAGGGTCATTGTGAGGGGTGCACACCACCGACTGAAGTCGGTGGCAAACAGAAAAACTGCCCGGTGCGAAGCCGGCAAGAGAATCTACGGTCAGTTGTATTTCGACGTTTTGCCGGAGGGACCCGGTGTCGGAATGATGGGTCCGAGAAGTGTTGATCGTACCGCCTCCTTCTTGAATTATCTTCGGAATGACCGACATGATCCCGATGATTATTGGGATGAGTCGGCGGGGTTCTGCGCATTTTCGCGGCGACCGCTTCCTTATCCCGGCGCGCCGGGGTGGATCTGAGGGCGCGGCGAGGCCATGGTTTCAGGGGAATTCGGAATGTTCACACCTTACGACGGCGTCTCAAGGGATGACGTACCCCTGATTCTGCTGATCGACGACCAGGCCGACACGATGCGATTGGTTGCGCGGATGCTTCAGGCTGCGGGCTATCGGACACAGTCCGCGGAAGATGGACCGACCGGAATCAACATGGCGGAGAAATTTTCTCCTCAGGCCATCCTCCTCGATGTTCAGATGCCGAATATGGACGGCTACGCAGTGTGCGCGGAGCTGAAGGCGCGGCTGACGACATCGGACATGCCGGTCATTTTCGTGACGGGTCTGGATTCCACCGACGAATTGATCGGGCGTTGCTACGAGGCTGGCGCCCACGATCTGATCTTTAAACCCGTCGTGAAGGTGAACCTGTTGTCTCGACTTCGAGTCGTGTTACGCGATCAGGCCCTTCGGGATGATTATCGCCGGATCGCCACGATCGATCCTCAGACGGGTGTCAACAATCGACGCCAGCTTTTTCTCTACATCGCTGACGCGATACTCGCCGCGAGACGAGACGGGACCGAGAGCATCCTCATCCTCGGGGATATCGACAATCTCGGTTCGATCAACGATCGATACGGGTATGATTTCGGGGACGAGGTGATGCTGACGCTCGCACGGATTCTCAAGCGATTCGTCTCCGCCGATTGCAAGGTCGGCCGGATCGCGGGCGGGACGTTGGGAATCGTCCTCAAGAATTCATCCAAAAAATCCGCTCTGTCGTTTTGTCGTCGGGTTGGACAGACCTTCGCCGCGATCGCCTTCGATGCCGAAGCCGTTCCGAAGCACTTCACAGCCAAGTTCGGGCTGGCGGAATATATAGGGGAACCGAGTAAGTTTGACACTGATGAATTCATGCGGTGCGCGGATGCGGCCCTATTCACGGCGGCCGAGGCGGGCCGGGGTGGCATCCAGTGCTATTGGGATTTTGATCCCGAAGCGATCCCCGTCGTCACGTCGGACAAACAGCACGCCCGCTATCAGACGCGGAAGAAGACCGACCATGCCTATGTCGGAACGCCGAAAAACACTCCAGACGAATCGCCGACGACGAAGGACGGCGAAACTCCGAGTCGATAAACCATTCCACACAGTCGGGCCGGATCTGATCGTATGGAACGCTGAAATGCTTCCTTACGGGTGCGGCTCTGATGGGCGCGGCTCTGATAGGCGCGGCTTTCATAGTGCGCGTTTGATTGCTTGCTCCAGGGATGATGACGGGGCTTCGCCGTCCCAGATGCACTTGCCTTTTTCGTTGATGAGAAACAGGTGTGGAATAGACTTCACTTTGTAAGCCGTAGCCGTTTCGTTCGTTTTGTCGATTCCGATGGTGTAGGGAATCGATTTCTTCCTGGCGTAGGCGTTGATTTGCTTGAGGTTCGCCCCTTTCGTGACATGAATCGCGACGATCTTCAGGCCCTGATCCGCGTACTTTTCGTGCAACTGAACCAGTCGCTTCGTGGTCGCGCCACATGGGCCTCACCAGGTTGCCCAGAAATCGAGCAGGATCGTTTCACCTCGATGATCCGCCAGTTTGAAGCCCTCGCTCGACGCGGTGTTGATCCAATCGCCGACGTGAATCTCGGGGGCGGGTCGACCCCGCATCTGTGAACAGCCGACCAGGGGCGCGGCCATCATGGACAGGGCGATGAGCGATAGAGGTGTGGTGCTGGATCGCAAGACCATTCGGATTCTCCTTGATTGTGAACTCAATCGAGTAATAACACCGACAAGTATCACTGAATGATTCAACGAAGCAAGATCTCACTCTTCACGATCTCAACGCCAGCCGAGCGCATTGTGTCCAGCGCGGCGTCGATGTCGCCCGGGTGCAG
>JBHHUV010000435.1:0-2229 GCA_046754005.1 Phycisphaerae bacterium
GGATCATCGGCTGGTCGTAGACCGGCAGCAGGTGCTTGTTGGTGACCTTGGTCAACGGCATCAGCCGCGAACCGGTCCCCCCCGCCAGAACAACGCCCTTGATTCGTGTGCTCATGTGCTTGTCGATCCTTTCGCGAGGCCGCTATTGTCGGAGGGAATGCCTCAGTTTTCAAGCGAATCGGTTGAGCCGAAGATCCTTTTCAGGGGCACGCCAATCCATAGCTCATCCATCCCGGCGGCGCCAATCGTAAGGGATGTCATTCTCGTGGGGATCGGCCCGGTGTTCGTCCGGATCGGCGTAGTTGTAGCACTCCGACGTGAGGTTCACCACGATCGATTCGATGTCCGACACGCACATCCAGCCGTGATAGACGCCCGGCGGAATGCGCACCAGGGCCGGTCGATGTTCGCTGAGATAGATCTCGTTGACCTCGCCCGATGTCTTGGAATCCCTGCGGCCGTCAAACAATCCGAGCTTGACCGTGCCGCGAAGGCAGTAGAAATGATCCGTCTGCTTCTTGTGATAATGCCACGCCTTGACCACGCCGGGAAAGGTCGTCGTGAAATAGACCTGGCCAAACTTCTCGAACCACGGATCGTCGGCCCGCATGATCTCGCCCAGCCGCCCCCGCTCGTCCGGCAACACCCGGGCAGGCCGAGCCGCCACGCCCTCGATCACAATCTCCCGCCCGCGCATCAAGAGCGATCCCTCGGACCAGACGGTCTTCAGCGATGGACTCTTTGGTTTGTCTTGACGCATGGTCTCCCTCTACACACATCCCGCCTATTATGAACACACACTACTCTGATGTGGCCTGCTTTTTTCAAATGAGTACTTGGGCGATGAGGGACTTGAACCCCCGACCCCCTCGGTGTAAACGAGGTGCTCTAGCCAACTGAGCTAATCGCCCGGGAAGGGGTTATACTGCCATGAATCGCGCGTCGGATCAAGCAACAATGATTCGTAGAGTGAAGCCTGGGCGCGTCGACAGGTGGATTGGATGGTCGATCCGGGTGCATGACACTCTACATAGATTCAATTCGGAGGCCCGACGCTTATGCACCACCCCTTCTTTTATCAGGAAGGATAGGGCACCCGTACTGATGGGTCTGATGACCCATCCTACGTTTAGTTCGCCACTGCAAAGGTACGATCCAGAGCGGATCGAACCTTGACAGTGCCACCCGGAGCAAGATTAACCGATGGGTCTATCGAATCGGGCCGGGGCCCAAATCATTCTCGGACATGACCGTGAATTTTCGATCCCGGAGTAAGTGGGCCGCCGTCTCCAGGTTGTCGGCGTGGATCGCCAGGGCGGCTCGGCCGGTCGGGCGCGTGAGGAGCGGATAGGCGTAGTCGATGTTGACCTCGCCGGCGATCAGGGCGCCGCAGATCGACAAGAGACCGTGCCCGTGCGGTACCTCTACGACGATCATCTCCGTTTCGCTGAAGGGTATGGATTTCTCCTTCAGAATCTGGCAAGCCTGATCGTTGTCGTCACAGAGGATACGCACGATCGCGCAATCGATGGCGTGGACGATGGACATTCCGACGATCCGCACCGATGACCCTTCAAACACCCGGATCAGACGCATCAGGGCCCCGACGCGATCATCCAGAAAGATGGAGAGCTGGCGGACGGTCGGAGAATGAAACGTTTCGGCAGTCTCGAACTCATATGAGGAATTGCTCGGCATTGTCCCCATCATATCGGTTTTGCGGCCCTGTCAATACACAGTTTCTCAGCGGCATTTGGCACCCCCATCCCATTCGCACTATCATCGGGGCCGGCGGGTCCGTGCGTGTGGATCCCCCCCTCAGGAGCGCGTCATGGCCCATTCCAACCGATCCACCCCGATCTGGCCCGATTCGAAGGGTCGATTCGGGCCATTTGGAGGGCAGTTCGTCCCCGAAACGCTTATGGCTGCGGTTCGCCAACTGGAGGAGGCCTACGCGGCGGCACGGGTCGATCCGGATTACTGGACCGAGCTGGAGCACTTTCTCACCGACTATGTCGGTCGCCCGAGCCCCCTCTACTTCGCCCGGCGGCTGAGCGAGCACCTCAGTGGGGCACAAATCTACCTCAAACGGGAGGATCTCAACCACACCGGTGCCCACAAGATCAATAACACCCTCGGACAGGCGATCCTAGCCCGCCGAATGGGCAAGGGGAGGATCATCGCCGAGACGGGGGCGGGCCAGCACGGCGTGGCGACGGCGACGGCCGC
>JBHHUV010000436.1:0-2207 GCA_046754005.1 Phycisphaerae bacterium
CCAATTAAACAACGAAACACGTTGACAGGACACTAGCAGGGTGCTGAAAAAGGCCGGTTTGGTGCTCGCGTTCTGGGTGGGGATGTAAAAGAATGGGGGTATGCGTGGAACCCCTGATAGTCAGTTGTCAATGTTGTCGTCGTTGAGCACCGAGGATTTGATCCCGGCGGGTCACCCAATCCGGCGGATCCGGGTGATCGTTGATGAGGTGCTGGTGGGTCTTGATGGCGACTTCGACGCGATGTATGCGTCGTCGGGGCGGCGGTCGGTGCCGCCCGAGCAGTTGTTGAAGGCAACGGTGTTGATGGCGATGTACTCGATGCGTTCAGAGCGGGCGTTTTGTGAGCGGCTCAATTACGACATGTTGTTCAAATGGTTCCTTGGTCTGGCGATCGACGACAAGGCCTTTGATGCGACGACGTTCACCAAGAACCGGGAACGGCTGTTGGAACATGAGATTGCTGATGAGTTCTTCGCGGCGGTGGTGGTCCAGGCCAAGCTGCGCCGTTACATGTCATCAGATCATTTCTCTGTGGATGGGACCCTGTTGCAGGCGTGGGCGTCTCATAAGAGCTTCAAACCCGACAACGCCAGCGACGACGATGATTGTGGTGACAACAACGGGTTCAAGGGCCGGGAGTATCAGATGCTCTGTGTAAGAGGCTTTCTCTGATTGTTCTCTTTCTTGGATTATCTCATGGGTGTCAAATGGTGGGGATCCTCCCGGGGAAGTAGATGGCGAATTGGTGTAGTGCTCGGGGCCAGTCGCGGATGGGGTAGGTCCATTTCTTCTCGGCTCGGATCAGGGCGAGCCACAGCAGTTTGAGCGCGGCGTCCTCGGTGGGGAAATGTCCGCGGGTCTTGATGATTTTGCGGAGCTGTCGGTTCACGGCCTCTATCGAGTTCGTGGTGTAGATGATCTTGCGAATATCGGGCGGGAACGCGAAGAACGGGATGAACCGTTCCCACTCCCGCCGCCACATCTGGGAGATCATCGGGTAGCGATCATCCCAAGCGTCGGTGAAGTCCTCGAGTGCTTCGGCTGCGGCCTGTTCTGTCGCGGCGGTGTAGATCGGTTTCAGCCCTGCGGCCACGGCTCGCCGGTCCTTGTAGGAGACATGCTTGATGGAGTTGCGGATGAGGTGCACAACACATGTCTGGATCCAGGCCTCGGCGAAGGTCGCCTCGATCGCGTCGGGCAAAGCGGTGAGCCCGTCACAGCAGACGACACACACGGTGCGTAGCCCCCGGTTCTTCAGGTCGTTGAGGACCTTCAGCCAGAACTTCGATGACTCGTCGCCGGTCCCGATGACCAGCGACAACGCCTCCTTCTTACCCTCGACGTTCAGGCCGAGCACAAGATAGGCGGGCCGGTTCCGGACGACCCCATCGACACGGACCTTGACCACCAAAGCGTCGATCCAGATGACCGGATAGCACTCATCAACGGGCCGGTTCTGCCAGGCCCTCACATCCTCGAGGACCTTGTCGGTCACCGTCGAGATGAAATCGCCAGACACCTCGACCCCGTAGATCTCGGCGAGGTGATCGCGGATCTCATTCACGGTCATCCCACCGGCGTACATGGAGATGATCTTGTCGTCGAAGCCGTCCCAATGGGTTTCGCCCTTGGCCACGATCTGGGGCTCGAAGCTCGAGTTGCGATCCCGAGGCATATCCACAGCCACATCGCCCAACTCCGTGCGCAACGTCTTCGGCGACGTGCCGTTGTAAGAATTCGGTGACCCGCGCCCAGCCGGGTCGCCCTTGTCATAGCCCAAATGCATACCGAGCTCGGCCCCGCCGGCCGTTTCGATCAGACGGCCGAACAGATGCTTCAACAGCCCATCAGGGCCAGTCAGGTCCCCAGGCTTCTCATAGTCAGCGAGCAACTCATCGAGCAGCTCTTGACGAATTTCAGGTGGCATAACGCATCCTTCCAGAGCGGGCTCCACCCGCTCACAGTGTTGCGCCTCCTACACAAAAGATCGGACACCCTCCCCACACGTCCTCGCCAGCGAGGGTGTGGGGAACCGAATAGGTGACACCACCGAAAGAGATCGTCGCCGACCAGCTGACTTTGCGTGTCACCCCAAACGCGGCGGTGTAAGGATCCTCTGGCAGGCGATGCAGGCGGGCCTGTTCCTCGGCCAACATCTCGTTCGGGATCCGGCGGGTGACGCGATGCTCGCGGCCATTGACCTTGC
>JBHHUV010000437.1:0-2196 GCA_046754005.1 Phycisphaerae bacterium
CGTCCTGTTCCCTGAGAGGGTTTCGACGCCTACAGAGTCGAATCTATGACCCATTCGGCAACCTCCTCAAGTCGCGTTCAACAGGACAAACGCATCATCGTTCACCGAGTCTGCTCCGACCCTCCACCAGAAGTACCAGCCTCGCTGGCCTGATGGCAGGTTGTTTGCCGTGGCGAACAGATGCGGGATGAACTCCAACGACCCGCCGACCCGATCGGCGATGACGTAATTGGAGAAGTCACCGAACACGACGATGTTGTTCTCCGCTCCGGCGTTGATGGTTCCGTCCATTGCCGATGCTTCGACGAGCGGCCGGCCGAGCACACGATCCGGTGGGGCGTCGGTCAACGTCCCTGAGAAGGTGTGAGCCACCGCCGTGCCGAAGGCTCGGGTGTCGTTGATGATGGCGGCATTCATCGCCCAAGTACCCCGGCCTCGATAGCGCGGGCCCAGCGTCTCGTGGGTGGTGTATACGTCCGCCACCGCATACGTGTCGGTGGTTGCCGTTCCGATGTCGTTGCCGGTGCCGTCGATCGCCGTCACGATACCGATCGGCTGGTTGGTGCCGGTTCCGGTTGCGAACGCTGTCGCCTCCAGATCATCCTTGGCCATGCCGAACTGTTGCCGCAGATCGTCTACCAGTCCCGGGTAGTCCACCGAGATTTCGATGGATGCGGGAACGAAGGCTTGCGCCTTGTAGACCGTGATCTGTGGACGGGTGTACGTCGTCGTATCGTCGGACACCTCGGCCGCTTCACCGTCCCACGATGCCGTCATCGCGGTCGATGCGACTCCCTGCCATGTGTCGGTTGTCACCTGTTCCACCCGGCCGATGCTGCGGAACGGATTCGATGATCCGTCGCCGAGGACGATCAGAGTCGGGTCGATTGGCAGTGGAATGGCAAATCCGCCGGATGCGTCGGTGAGTGACATGGCACGGTAGACCCGCTCCTTGTATGCCAACGCCTCCAACTGGTCGGGGTCGGTGACCGGCCGGCCGGTGATTTGACGGACGAACGCCTCCTTGTATGCCGGTGAGCTGGTGGCGAGCATCCGGCCTGCAACCTCGTTGCGGGCGGGTGACGTCTCCAACATGCGGGTGATCCGCTCCTTGTTGGCATCGTCCAACTCCCAACTGGGCAGAGCCTCGAGGGCTTTGTGCGCCCGGTCGCGGACCTCACGGTCTGCATTCGGAGCCATCCACCGTATCTCCGACAGGTCGAAGGGATCGCCGGTTTGGCGAACTGTTGAGTTGTCACCTGGCTCGATGGTCAGACGTTCAGGGATCTCGGTTTCGAGAGCTTCGGCAATCCGAGCCCGGAATTCGGCCTGTTCGGCCTTGTTCTTGATCCGGGTTTCGAGATCCTCAGCTTCGGCTCGCAACTCATCGAATGACCCAACCTGTTCGTCGGTGGGTTCATCCAATTCGGCCAGCTCGTCCAGCTCGGTGAGGATCTCAGAGAGCCGCGCTCTCATTTCGCTGATCTTCATCGCTTGCCTCCAAGCGTTGACGTAGGCGCGCCACATAGAGGCGGCGCTTCCTCTTTTCCCACGTCGGTGCCTGCGGCGGCCGAGGTGCGGCAGTGTCTTCGACGGCTGCCGTTCTCATCGTAGCCCACTGACAGAACGCTTCTGCGGATCTGATCCCCAATGTGGTCGCCTCATAGGCCGGTTCAGTGACGATCGAGAACTCATCAATCCGGGCCTCGAGAACCTCCCGGAACGGCAAACCGTCCTCCCCGTCAAGATTCGACCACCTCTCCTCAATCGAGGAAAAGGCAAACGACCAGCCGTCTAATGCCCCATCACGGATCAGCTCAGCCAGATCAGAGTTGTAAGAGGTGTCGGATAGTGGCACTTCGACAAACACGCCGGTGGCGTCCTCCTCCATCCGATTTGGTTTGCCCAGTGGCTTCTGCCCTACCGACGGGTCAAACCCGTGGTTCCATTTGATCTTGATCTTATCGGCTCGTTCCGCCAGCGTTTTCGTCGCCGCACCCCGACGGAACGTCTCTATGAAGTCACCCTCCCAGTTGCGAATCTCGGCTGTCGCATCCCACACGATCGCATAGCCCGACACGACCGGCCGGCCTTGCTCATCCTGGCGTAGTTCCAAGCCGGTTGTCCGGGTGCGATACAGCCCATGACGGGGATATTCATTCATTGTTCACTCCTGCCGGTTGCAATTGTACCGAC
>JBHHUV010000438.1:0-2195 GCA_046754005.1 Phycisphaerae bacterium
ATGGCGACGATCAGGTCATCCGGATTCTCCGACGCCGTGACGAGGATCGTATAAATCCTGCCGAGATGATCCGAAGCCCGGATTCTTTGACACAGTTCCACGCCGCTCAGGCCGGGCATGCGCCAATCCGTTAGAAGAACGAGAGGTTCCTGAGTCCCTAGAGAATTCCACGCCTCCGTAGGATCGGTGTAGGCATTCACGTCATAGCCGGCGGTTGTCAGGAGTTTTGAGAATAGGGTGATGATGGCTGGATCGTCATCCACGATAAACACTCGCATTTTGTCAGCGGGAAGCGCGCCCTCGCCGGATTCATCCGTCGTGGTATGCGCTTGATGGGTGAGGTTCCATTTTTCCGTCAGTTCGTAGGCGAGCCGATATGCTTCAACGCTGTCGAACGGTTTCTTGAGGATCAGCAGATGATCCTTGCGGCCGAGCTTTTTCGCGATTGCTTCCCAGGAGTCATCGGAATAGGCGGTACAGATGACAATTTCGAGATCCGGGCAGACTTTCCGGATACGAGCAGCGGTTTCAATTCCGTTCCAACCCGGCGGCATGCGCATATCGATGAATGCCATCGCAAAAGGACGCTCGTCGTTTACGGCCTTCCGCACCCGTTCCAATGCCTCCTGACCCTGAAAGGCCGAATCCATCTCAAACCGTGCTTTCTTCGGCTCGGGGGTGGTTTGACCGGACAGGGATTCATCCTCTCTGCCTCGATCCTCTCCACAATTCCTGACCGAGAGGATTTTGCGAAAGGCCTCATGGATCGATTTGTCGTCGTCAACCACCAGGATCCGTCGATTGCACGCATCGCCCGCATCGTTCATCACGCTACCCCTTTGCTCATCGCATCGGCGCGTTTGCTTATTCAGGAATGGCACGAAACTTCGGCATCAATCGCGATGACATCAAGTACGATCGCCGTGTCGCAGATTCAGGCCTCATCCGATTGCATCGTACTAGTCTACGATCAGATCGGATCCTGATTGAATGGTCTTAATTTTCCGTTTATCCCTGTTCATTCGGAGTGGTGCGATCGTGCTGATCGCATCATTGATCGGACCTACCGGGGTGAGTCACGCCACGACTCCGTATTCAGAATCTTCATCATTTTCACTCACCCCTTGATCGCGTCGTACGGAACGAATTGGATTGCTTGGATGAATCTGCCTCTCCCCTTGCTTTCGATTCAACTCTCGATGCCGTGGCAATGTCGCATTTGCGCCTCGCGTCAGCCTCTCTTCGCCCGTCGCACAATTCTTTCAAATATTAGTGTTTCATAAGGTTATGAAAATACTTGTGTTGACAATATCCCAGTGTCCGATATTATTGACGTGGACGAAAGATTCGTTCTGCTGCGCATTGCGTCTGAACCACGACACGACCGATCAAGAGGGTGGGGCGATGCCGGTTGGGGCGGCGCTATAATGTCACGACTGGCAGGAGTGAGATGTCATGGCCAACAAGAACGCGATTTATGAGCTGGTTGAGAAGCGTGTCGATGCACAGAGCTTCCGTGACGAGCACTGGGAAGGCACTTTTGATGACTATCTCGATATCGTGACGCGATCTCCCCGTATGGCCCGCAATGCCTTCCAGCGCATCTACGACATGATTCTCCATTTTGGCACCGAGCGCTATACCAAGCTGCGCCAGGAGCAAGTTCGGTACAGGTTTTTCTCCGACCCGATCGGCAATGGGGAGGATGCCATCTACGGCCTCGAAAATCCCCTGATGCACCTGGTTGATTTTTTCAAGTCCGCCGCCCACGGGTATGGGACCGAACATCGAATCCTGCTGCTCCACGGGCCGGTGGGCTCCGCCAAGTCCACCATCTGCCGTTTGCTCAAGAAGGGGCTTGAGTATTACTCGCACCTGGACGAAGGGGCGATGTATACCTTCGGCTGGAAGGTCGAGAAGGCGAATGGGAATGAGGAACTGTGCGACTGTCCCATGCACGAGGAGCCTTTGAAGCTCGTCCCGCACGAGGCCCGCTCCGAGATCATCGCCCTGCTGAACGAGTCTCTGCCCCCCGAGCAACGGGTGATCGTGGAGGGCGACCTCGATCCGTTTTGCCGGAGGACCTATGACGATTTGCTGAAGAAGTACGATGGAAACTGGAAGAAGGTGATGGACCATGTCGTGGTCCGGCGGTTCATCATCAGTGAGAAGGATCGTCGAGGCATCGGAACCTT
>JBHHUV010000439.1:0-2184 GCA_046754005.1 Phycisphaerae bacterium
GATCAACAACGGTGGGCTTTCCAACGCCTCGCGATATTGGCAGAGCTGCCGATAGGCCTCCCGCAGGTCGCGGTACTTGTCCTTCCGCTTGTATTCCCAGGCAAACCTGCCCCGCCACCAGACGTCGGCGAATCCGTACGCGCCCTTGGAACCCTTCGACGCCCCGCCGGCGGGGGTGACGCCCTTCTCGAAGGTATAGACCGTCCCGGTCGCATCCCGCTCGGCGGGGGTGGGCTGACCGAGCAGGCGGCACAGGTCGATGAAATGTTCCTGGCTGGCGGCCCGCTCGGAGAGCGTGTTCTTGGACCACTTGGCGACAAACCGAGCGGGCGTGATCGTATTGGACATGGGTTGATTTTGTGGGAGAGAGTTCAGGTTGTCGAGACGGGGGGCGCGGAAAGCCAGTGTTGATCCGAATATTTCTTCTCAGTCCGACCCCCAGGGAATCCCATCCTTCGCTCGGCGCGGGAGCATAAACAGGAAGCCCGTTGAAACGGGCTAACGCGCTGGGGTGGGTCCGATGAACCGGCCGTAAACGGCCGGCCTAACAGCCCGCCTTCAGCGGGGAATGCCGCTGAAGCGGCATGGTTTTTCCGTGCTGAACCAAGAATCCCTTCTCGGTCCTACCCTCCCCGGGAATCCCTTCCCATGTCTTCTTTCGGCGCCCGTAGATTGACCTCGGCAAAACGCGAATCCCGCAGGATGGGAGTCCTTCAAGCGGCGCGTGCGAGAAATGGATTCTCGGCCAAGCGGCGATGGCAACACGCGATGTGGTCAGGACGCTCGCGGTCTGCTAAGATAATGCAAACAGCATGAAGCGCACGGTTTACATCGAAGCGACCATTCCGAGCTTCTATTGCTGTTTGCGGAGGAAGAATCATGACGCGCGATGATCCCGTTGTGGAGCGCGTCCGCGCGGCACGTCGGCGGATTGTGGCCGAATGCCAGGGCGATGCGCACAAGATCTACGAATGGGCCAAGGCGATTGAAGCCCAATACCCCGATCGCCTCGTGGGCTACGACACCCTCAAACGCCCGACCGAGCCGCCGCTGAAACCATAGTTCCGTAGAGCCCGCTGTGCGAACCGGATTTCTGCGTGCTGGACCGAGAATCCCTTCTCGGTCCCACCTCCGCGGGAATCCCTTCCCATGTCTTTTTCCGCCGCCCATAGATCGACTCCTGCAAATCGCGAATTCCACCGATCGGACGCACTCGCAGCACGTCATTCGGGCACTGGATTTGTTTTCCTGCGCCGATCACCGCTCAGGATCGAAGACAGCCCCTGACGATGGCGGCGGTGATTGGTTTGTAGACGCTGGCCACGGTGATGAGGTCGTAGGCCCTTGACCCTTCGACCTGATGCAGCTCGATTGTCTTTCCGGTCTCGAACTTGACGACCTCGATGGCGTGCTTGTAGTCGGCGTCGCTGGAGACGAGTATGGCGACATCGTAACGATCCTTGAAAGCGAACGTGAGCATGTCGATGGCGAGCATGACATCGACACCCTTTTCGACCTGTCCGCCATTGGGAAGGCGCTGAAAGCGCCCCGGCTTGAAGGTCAGGTTTGGGATGAACCGAAGGGCATTGAAGAAGCGCTGCTGAGAGCGGCAGCGCTGATCCTTGGCCTCGTATTGCGGGTCGTCGCGACGCGGGCGGATGAGGGGTGTGTTGTAATAGTAGGTGTGGGCGTGTTGCCGATCCGGTCCGGTCAGCTTCGCGCCGAGCTTGCCGAGATCGACGCGGACGGGAAGGTCGGCCCCCTTGAGGGCGTGGTAGAAGTTGCTGCCGTCGATGAAAATGCACACGCGATCCACAGACGGCGAACATAAAGAAACTGGCGGTTGCGTGCAACCGCCAGGGGTTAATATCTGGACGCTGCAGAGCAGCGCCAGGTGTTGATCTTTCAACGGAAGTATACAACTTTTCGGCTCCCGCAGGCAAGCGGTTCAAGGATTATTTTCGTCGAGAGCCTTCCAGCGAGGCCGAAAGCGGCTTGGGTGCGTGAAAATAGGGCGGATGTGCTGATCTACTGGCGGGATTACGCGACAAACCGAACCAGTGCGGCCTCCGTACCACCCTGCTAAACCGAGAATCCCATCCCTTGCTTGCGTTTGAGCGAAACAGGAAGCCCGTTGAAACGGGCTAACGCGCTGGGAGGGGCCGATGAACCGGCCGTAAACGG